>CBDVDY010000109.1:0-8831 GCA_965372875.1 uncultured Alphaproteobacteria bacterium
CGTGCCGGTCGCGCGGGATGATCTGCGTCGAAACCGGTTCGACCGCGAGGCCCATCTTTTTGGCCACGTGCGCCTCGACCGCGGGGTCGATGTTGGCGAAGGTGCCGACGGCGCCGGAAATGGCGCAGATCGCGATCTCCTTGCGCGCCGCCACCAGGCGCTCGCGGCCGCGGGCGAACTCGGCGTAATGGCCGGCGAGCTTGAGCCCGAAGGTGGTGGGCTCGGCGTGGATTCCGTGGCTGCGCCCGATGGTGGGCGTCAACTTGTGCTCGTGCGCGCGGCGCTTGAGAGCGGCGAGCACCGCGTCGATGCCTCCCAGCAGCAGGTCGGCCGCCTGGGCGAGTTGCGCCGAGAGGCAGGTATCGAGCACGTCGGACGAGGTCATGCCCTGGTGCACGAAGCGCGCGTCCGGGCCGATATGCTCCGCCAGGTTGGTGAGGAAGGCGATGACGTCGTGCCTGGTTTCGCGCTCGATCTCGTCGATGCGGTCGATCTCGAACCGGCCGCGCTGGCGGATCGCCTTGGCCGCGCTCTTCGGGATTACGCCCAGCTTGGCCTGGGCATCCGAGGCATGCGCCTCGATCTCGAACCAGATGCGGAATTTGTTTTCCGGCGCCCAGATGGCGGCCATCTCGGGGCGGCTGTAGCGCGGGATCATGGTGGCTCCGGTGATGGTTTTGGCGGCGCGCGTGCGCACCGCGGATATTACCGCACCGGATCGTTCAATGACACCGCCCGAATATCAACCTGCGCTCAAGCGGCGCGGTGTTACGCGGAAATCGACCCGCCGTCGGAATTCCCAGGTTTGGAACTCTGGCCGCCCTCCGGCAAAAGCCCGGACGCCAGCAACACGGCTTCGGTCCGGTTGCTGACGTTGAGCCGTTTCATGAGTTGCCGGAGGTGCGCTTTCACGGTGTTCTCGCTGATATTCAGCCGGTGGGCGATAATCTTGTTGGGCATGCCTTCGCACAGCAGGTCGAGCACCTGCCGCTGCCGCGGCGTGCAGTCGACGGCCAGTTTGCTCGCGCTATCGCGGGCCAAATTGAAGGAAGCGCGCGCCCGGCCATGGGAATTGAGGATTTCCATGACCGACTCCGGGATGTAGATTCCGCCGACGGCGACCAGGCGCAGCGCTTCGATCATCACCCGGCTTTCGAGCGTCGCCGCTACGTACCCCTTGGCGCCGCGCTCCAGCACCGCGACAACTCGGTAAATATTGTCGGTGTCGGCGACGACAACGACCGGCACCGGCGCCAGTTCGGCGCAGAGCCGCTCCAGGTTCGCGAGTTCGTCCTCCTGGCCGGGGTCGATATTGAGGACCACCAGATCGACGTCGCCACCGGCCAAGACGGTTTCGGTGACGGCTTCCGAGCCGTCGGTCTCCAAAATTCGGATACTCGCATCCAGCCGCTCGACGGTTCGGGCCAGCGCATCGCGCCACAGGGCTCTTTTATCGGAGATGACAATACGAAGATTGTCCATATTCGCGGATACCTCTATCAAGAATCGCCGCAACTCGTATAATTGCAATTTTTACGATTAATCTCTACAGTTATACAATCGACGGCACGTGGATCGAGCCTCAGCCGGCGGCCGGACCGGGCTCCGGACTCCCAACCATCCACCGAAAATTGGCCGATAACCCACCAAATTCAGCACACGCTCTAGCCCGGATTGCCGTTATCTTCGGCGCACCTGTTCGAAAGGATACATACTAACGTTGAGTTCGCTTAGCAAAAAAGTCAAGTATTAGTCCGAAATATTTGAATCTCGGCGATATTCCCGACCGATAAGCCTTTGGCGACTGGTTTGCGGCAGCCGGGACGAGGACGGATTGGCGGCCGCCCTTCGCCCAGCCTGGGAGGGTAGGGGCGCCCTCGGCGGAATAGGGCGTTAGACCGCGGTCCGCCACGAGTGCTCGGGCTCGTAGCCCAACACCCGGCGCGCCTTGCCGATGGACAGCAGCGTCTCGTACTCGCCGCCGCCCTTCCTGAGCGGCACGCTCGGATATATTTCCGCCATCAGTTCCCGGCTGGGCCGGTTCATCACCGTATCGGCGGCGGCGATGATGAAATTGTCGGCGCCCGCCACCTCGGCGGTCAGCGCGCGGCGGCAGGCCGTTGCAGCGTCGCGCACGTCGACATAGCCCCACAGGTTCCACTTGCGCAGGTGCGGATCGTCCCAGAAGCCGGGAAAATCGGCGTAATCCCCGGGCTCCATGATGTTTGCCATGCGCAGGCCGACGAACGGCGTTTCGGGCCGCCAGAGATTGAACTGGCGGGCCAACTCCTCGCCCAGAACCTTCGACATGGCGTAGCTCCATTCCGCGCGTACCGGAACGTCCTCGTCCAGGGGCGCGTAGGGCGGCGGCCGCATTTCGAAGGGCGCGCCGGCCACCGACGAGCTCGAGGCCCAGACCACGCGCTCCATGCCGAGGCGGACGGCGGCCGCGAAGGCGTTGTAGGTGCTGGTGACGTTGGCCTGAAAAGTGGCGGCGTCGGGACGATGCCCGGGCCCGGGAATGGCGGCGAGATGGATCAGCGCGTCGGCCCCCTCGAGGCGCGCGTCGACGCCGCGGAAGGCGTCGATCACCTGGCCGAAATCGGTCATGTCGATTTGGCTGAAGGGTGCGATCGCGTCGGCCGGCGGCACGAGGTCGAGATTCATCACCTGGTAACCATGTTCGACGAGCTCGCGAATCACACGGGCCCCGGTCTTGCCGCTGCCGCCGGTGACGATGACCTTTTGCATTTTCCACCTCCATTCCCGATCGTCCGCGCAGGATAACCGGTTTGGATCGATTTTAACGAGTTTCCGCTATAGCTGGGTATCGAAGGGGCCAGGAGGCCAGGGGGTCAGGATGAGCGACGATTATTTACGGCATTACCAGGAATTCGGCTACGCCGTGGTTCGCGGCGTCTTCGACGCGCTCGAGATGCGCGAGTTGGCCGACGCCTTCGACCGGACTTATGCCCAGGGCCTCGCCCACGGCCGCAGCTTTCGGCACCAGAACGTGCTGTTCAACGTCGCCGAGGACGGCAATCTCGGGCCGATCGTGCGCATGGTGCAATGGCCGGCCTACTTCGATCCAGTGCTCGACCGCTTCCGCCTGGACGGGCGCATATGTGCCGCCGTGGCGCCGCTGGCCGGGCCCGACCTCAAGCAGATCATCAACCAGATGCACTGGAAGCCGCCGGGCGCCGCCATGGCCGAGTTCGGCTATCACCAGGATTCGCGTTTTCGGCGGCCGCGCGAGGCCTTCCGCGATCTCGAAACCTCCTATGTGCAGACCGGCATCGCGGTCGATCCGCACCGCGCCGAAAACGGCGCCATGATCGTCTATCCCGGCAGCCACCTTCTGGGCGAGATTTCGTTCGAGGAACGCGGCCGTATCATGCACAACAGCCTGAGCGCGGCCGACCTTTCCCGCGTTGGCCTCGATCCCGCCAAGGTCGTCGACCTGGAACTCGACCCGGGCGATCTGGCGCTCTGGCACGTGCACACGATTCACGGCTCGGGCCCGAACGTCTCGACCGGCGACCGGCGGCTCTACATCAACGGCTACGTCAGCGCCGCCAACTGCGACCGCGGCGAATGGACCTTCCGCGGCGGCAAGCCGGTGCCCCTGGGCGAGCCCACGCTGGTGCACTACGAAGAGCTCTACGAGCATCCCGAGCCGCACTACGTCGACGCGGAGTAGGGGCGGGGGAGTCCTACGCGTCGAGCGTCTTGAGCTCGCGGCGCATGATCTTGCCGGTCGAGGTCTTGGGCAGATCGTCGACGAACTGCACCTCGCGCGGCACCTTGTAGGCGGCAAGGTGCTCGCGGCAGAAGGAGGTGATCGCGTCGGCATCTCCCTCGGCGCCCGGCTTCAGCACGATATACGCCTTGGCCAGCTCGCCCTTGGTTTCGTGCGCGCGCGGCCCCACGGCGACCAGCGCCACGTCGGGGTGACCGGCGATGACGCGCTCCAGCTCCGCCGGATAGACGTTGTAGCCGGCGGTCAGGATCATGTCCTTCTTGCGGTCGACGACGTGGAAATAGCCGTCGGAATCGACCTTGGCGAGGTCGCCCGTGTGCATCCAGCCGTCGGGCTCGATGGTCTCCGCCGTGGCCTTTTCGTTGCCGTAATAGCCCTGCATGACGATCGGGCCGCGGACCATCAGCTCGCCGACCTCGTCCGGCGCCAGCGTCTTGGAGGCGTCTTCCACGTCGGCGATACGGCATTCGACGTAGGGCAGCGCCACGCCGATCGAGCCGTGCCGGTTTTCGCCATAGAGCGGATGGGTGGTGCCGAGGCCGCCGATCTCGGTCATGCCCCAAAGCTCGACCAGCGGGCTGCCGGCGCGGGATTCCCACTCCTCCATCTTGGCCACCGGCATGGTCTGGCCGCCGACGGTGCAGCGGGTCAGCGACGACAAGTCGTAGTCGTCGAATTCCGGATGCGCCAGCATGTACATGAACATGGTCGGCACGCCCTCGAACATGGTGGCCTTGTGGTTCTGGATGGCCGCCATCACCTCGACCTCGTTGAACGCAGGAATCAGCACCAGCGTCATGCCGTAAAAGAAACAGCCGTTCATCACCACGTTGCCGTAAACGTGCGCGCACGGCAGCGCCGTGACCACTTTATCCTTGTCGGTGCGCACGTGCATGTTGGCGGTCATGGCCGTGTTGGTGACCACGGATCGGTGGCTCAGCATGGCGCCCTTGGGATGCCCGGTGGTGCCCGAGGTGTAGCAGATCGTCGACATCGATTCGGGCGGCACCTCGGCGATCTGCAGATCGGGCGCGCCGTCCTCGACCATCTGGCCGAACGAGCGCGCGCCGTTGGCCGGGCTCCCGTCACCGAACAGGATGAGCTCCTCGAGCGGCGACTCCCCATCCCCGGTCAGGCCAAGCAACGGCTCGCCCTTCTCGCGCGAGGCAATCAGCGCCTTGGCGCCGCAATCGCGCACCACGAAGCCGACCTCTTCGGGGGTCAGCATCACGTTGATCGGATTGATCACCGCGCCGAGCTTGACCACGGCGTAGTAGCTGACGATCCATTCCCAGCAATTGCCCGAGTACAAAGTGACCCGGTCGCCGGCCTCCACGCCGAGCCCGTGCAGGCTGTTGGCCAGCCGGTTCGACAGCGTGTTGAGTTCGGCAAAACCGAACGACCGCTCGCCGACGATCAGCGCGGTCTTGTCCCCGTACATCCGCGCCGCCCTCGGCAGCACCTCGCCAAGCGTCCGCAGCATCGTCTTCCTCCCCGATCCGAGTTCGTTTCGGCGATTGTAGAGCGGGCGCCGCGACGATTGCAAAGGCCGTCGACCGAATATCGCGCCGCCGATGATAAGTCGTTGTAAAAGCGTTGTTTTTTACAACTAACCGGCGCTCGGAGTCGGTTCCGGCCCGGCATTGCGGACTCGCAATATTCCCGGCCCGTGCTATGCTCGCTGTCGCGCGGATTCGGAACAGCCTGCAAAGAGCTCGGATCACGCGGGGGAATCGGGTATTTCCGCGGCCCTTCGGCCCATTGGCCGGCGTTCCGCGGGGGGTCCGCCGGGTGGCTATCCGGCGGGAATTGAATAACCTTTTCATGCTGCAGGGAGGAAATCAGCAATGAATATGACTCTGAAAACCTTGCTCGTGGCGCCGGCCGTGCTCGCGGTATCGGCCCTCGGGTATACCAGCGACGCCTCCGCCGCCGAGCGCTCCGTGCAGATCCACGGGTTCGGCGTCAAGTCCGGCGTCGTGCGCTCGTTCGGCATCAACACCGAGGCGGTCCTCAAGGGCGCCGTCGAGGCCGTCAACAATGCCGGTGGCGTCAAGCTCGGCGACGGCGCCACGGGTAAAATAGTGTTGACCTTCCACGACGACCGTTGCAACGCCGAGGAAGGCATCTCGGTGGTGCGCCGCATCGCCAGCTCCGACGCGGTCGTCGCCGTTGGCCCGACCTGCTCGAACGTGGCCGAGCCGTTGTTCGGCATCCTGCAGCGGAAGGTCGACGACAAGGGCGATACCGGTTTGCAAATGCCGATCTTCACCGACACCGCGATCAAGGGCGGCCTGGCCAAGATCTCCGAGTGGGCGTTCCGCAACGTCCCCAACGAGAGCGAGATGTACAGGGCCCTGTTCGCCTGGCTCAGGACCGAGCATCCTGACCTGAAAACCGTCTATGGCGGCGTCGAGGAGGACTTCGCCCATTCGCGCTTTACCTGGCACAAGGTGATGAAGATTCGCTCGCCGCAGGCCGGCTACGAGGTGCTGGGCGAGGCCAAGTGGCTCCTCAACGACACCAACTTCACCACCCAGGTGCGGGCCATGAAGAAGGCCAAGCCCGACATCGTCGCCATCTCGGCCCACCCCTTCACCACCTGCGGCGTGCTCAAGGAGATGAAGCGCCAGCGGGTCAAGCCGAAGCTGATCGTCGGGCTCACCAGCTCTTCGAGCATGGAGACGCTGCAGGGCTGCGCCAAGCAGGCCGAGGGCATCGTCATCCCCACGAGCTTCGCGCCGGTGACTCCGAAGGCCAAGGCGGCCGCGGCCGCGGCGGCTAAGTTTGGTGGTAGCGCCGATCTGCACAGTGCCGCCGCCTGGGAGATCATCATGGTCCTCAAGGACGTGATCGAGAAGACGGGCGTGATGGCCAAATCCGACACGGTCCAGGCCGACCGCCGCAAAATCCGCGACGGCTTGGCGTCGCTCAAGGAGACCGACGGTCTTCTCGGCACGATCAAGCGGACGGCGGAGGGCGAGGCGATCAAGCCCTACGTCTATGTCCACGCGCAGAAGGGTGAGTGGGCGGTCCTCCACAACCCCATGAAGTAGCGATTGAAACCTTCGAGAGGCGGGTCGGAAAGTTTCGGCCCGCCTCTCTCTTCGCGCGCGGATTCCTTATGGTTAATTCATTTCCATGGACGATTTCCTCTTCTACGTAGTCGAGATCACCCAGTCCATCGCCGACGGGCTGCTGTACGGCTCGACCTACGCCATCATCGGCATCGGTTTCACGCTGATCTTCGGCGTCATGCAGCGCATCAACCTGGCCTACGCCGCGGCGTCGATTGCCGGCGCCTACGTCGGCACGGCGGCGTTCCAGTTCATCGCCGCGCCGCCGTTCATGGTCTTCGCGATCTCGGCGCTGGCCGGCGGCGTCTTCGGATACATTATCTACCTCGCCTGCTTCCGCTTCATCCCGGACAGCCAGCCGCTCGCCGGCCTGATGGCGACCGTCGGCATGTTCTTCTTCATCGACGAGGCCATCTCTCATGCCACCGCCGGCATGCCCCAGCCGTACCCGGCGATCTTCGACGAGGTGATGATCGAGTTCGGGCCGTTCGGGCTGCGCGGCGATTTGATGTTCGTTTTCGCGGTCAGTATCGTCGCCATGATCATCCTGATGCTGCTGCTGTACCGGACCCGGGTCGGCCTGGCGACCCGGGCCGTGGCGCAGCAGCCGGTGGCGGCGCAGCTTTGCGGCATCCGGATCGAGGCCACCAACGCCAGCACCTTCATCATCACCGGAATCATGGGCGGGCTCGCCGGGGCCATGATCGGGGCCTCGGTGGGGGTGCTGTCGCCGCTCTTGGTGTTGCCGCTGACCATCAAGGGGCTGATCGTCTCGGTGATCGGCGGGCTCGGCAGCATACCGGGCGCCATCGTCGCCGGGCTCCTGGTCGGCTCGTTGGAGAATGTGTTCCTGTTTTTCCGCGGGGTCACCGAGCGCGACATGTACGTCATGCTGCTGCTCTTCGTGTTCCTCGCCGTGCGCCCGGGCGGAATCTTCCCGACCGGGGCGGAGAAAGAATGATGAGCCGGGCGGCGGGAGGCTAAGACGGCATGAACGACTTCCAACTCGGCCTGATCCAGATCTTCGGCGTGCACACCCTGCTCGGCCTCTCGGCCTACGTCGTGCTTCTAACGGGGCAGGTGAGCATGGCGCAGGCCGGATTCTTCGCCGTCGGCGCCTATATCGCCGGCATGCTGACCGTGCTGGCCGGCTTTCACATCGCCCCGGCCCTGGTGATCGCCGGCGCCGGCGGCGGGCTGCTCGCCTGCATCGCGGGTTTTCCCGCGCTTCGGGTCAGGGGGCTCATATTCGTGGTCGCGACCATTGCCTTCGGCGAGGCCGTGCGCCTGTTCTTCTTCAATTTCGACTATCAGATCTCGAAGGGCGGCATCGTGGTAGGACCCCTGGGCGGCGAGGGCTTCAGGCAAATCCGCTTCTTTCCGGAGAACGCCTGGACCACCGGCGACGTCGCCATCTTCGTCTGGATCATCGTCGCGCTGGTGATGGCCGGGCTTTGGTGGATGGATCGCTCGCGCGCCGGGGCGGTGTTGCGGGCGGTCGGCGAGGACGAGCTGGCGGCGCAGAGCGCCGGCATCAATCTGACCGCGGTCAAGGTGTCGGCCTTCACCATCGGCGGCGTCATCGCCGGAATCGGCGGCGGCATCTACGCCCACTACACCACCCACATCGAGCATTCGAACTTCACGATCCTGCTCGCCACCTTCGCCATCGCCTATCCCATCCTGGGCGGGCTTTCGAACGTGTTCGGCACGCTGGTCGCCGTGCTCTTCGTCCAGGGCATCCTGGTCGAGGCCCTGCGCTTCATGGGCGATTGGCGTAACCTGTTGTTCGGGCTCCTGATTCTGCTGGCCATGAACCTGATGCCGCGGGGACTGATCGACGAGCGGGCGGCGATGGTGCTCAAACGCGTCTTCAGATGGGGCGGAAATGACCGCGCTGCTTGAACTGGCCCAGCTCAGCAAGCATTTCGGCGGCGTACGCGCGGTCGATGCCCTCGATCTGACCGTGAACGAAGGCGAGATCTTCGGCCTCA
>CBDVDY010000110.1:0-8794 GCA_965372875.1 uncultured Alphaproteobacteria bacterium
CCGCGACCAGACCCCCGCGCCGGCGCCGATGAGCAGGCCGGCGGCATTGGCCGCCAGATCGCCGTACGAAAAATAGCGACCCGGCACCAATTGCTGCGCGAATTCCGTGGCGCCGCTCAACAAAGCGATCGCCAGGACGACCAGGGCGGCCTGTCCCGGCGCGCGCGCCAGCCGCATGGGGAGGAAGGTCAAAGCGGCGTATGCGAGGGCGTGAACCGCCTTGTCGGCGTGGTACCGTCCGGGTGGGCCGAAATCGGGGGCCAGGGCGGCCGCGGTCACCGCCGCGAAGGCGATCCCGCATAACGCCAGATACGTTGTTCCGAACGGCCGAAGGCGGGAATTGGGGCCCGCTTTGCGCCTCATAAAACCTGGATGGCGGTCGAAATGATCGCGCCCCAGGCCAGCGTGCTGATGACGACGGCGAATAGGAAGGTCCGCCGCACCGGCCATCGGTCTACCCGTGGGTGAGGTATCGGGCCGCGGCTCGGGAGCAGTGGCCCGCCGGAGCGCAA
The DNA here is from genome assembly GCA_965372875.1 of uncultured Alphaproteobacteria bacterium. Classification (GTDB taxonomy): domain Bacteria; phylum Pseudomonadota; class Alphaproteobacteria; order CBDVDY01; family CBDVDY01; genus CBDVDY01. The sequence goes on from CBDVDY010000110.1 coordinate 513, forward strand.
ACCGTTGTCCGGTGCGGGATGGGTGCTCTCGGTGTCCAGATTTGCGGCCATGTCCGGGTGCTCTCGCCTGTCTTTGATCGGTTTATGTTCGGACAATATTGGTTAAAACATGGTTAACGTCGGCCGGGTCTGGAAACCATGCAAGGAGGCCGCGCGGGGCAAGTTTCCGGGATTTCCGGCTCCGCCGCCGGACGACCGCCACGGCGCCTAGGCTTTTCCCAGGGCCGGCGGGGACGGATATTCCAACGTATTGCCGGGGTTGCGAATTTCCGTTAATATGAGGCTCGAAACCGACTATGGCGGCCATGCGTTTGGATGATGCGAGGCCGCTGGAATGGTGCGAAATTGTTGGGTCTATTTTGGCGCCGGCGGGACGGGGGTTTGCCCCTGGGGACGCCGGTCGATCGCCCGGCAAAGGGTAAAGGGAGTGAAATATTGATGCTTAAGAACATTAAGTACGGCGTAAGCGTATTCGCTGTTTCCGCGGCACTGGTTTTCGGCGCGGCGGGAATTGAATCCGCTCGCGCCGCCTTGTCCTCGTCGGTGCAGTCCCAGGTGGACACGGCCCTGGCCGTGGGCAGCGATACCAGCAAGGTACGGGCGATTGCCGACATAGCCGCGGCAAATCTTGGCGACGCGGCGGATATCGCCGCCGCGGCGGCGGTTATCGATCCGGATTTGGCGGACGAGATTGCCAGCCGGCTGGCGGCCCTGCTGCCGACCCAGGATGCGAAGAACGAGCTCGTGCGCTCGGTATGTACGGCGTTGGGAGACGCGCATCCCGACAAGGCGCTCGAGGTCTGCACCCAGGTTGTTGCCGCGGTACCCGGATCGGAATCTGTCCTGCTAGATCTGATCCAAACCGCGGCGGGCGGGCCATTCGGCGATCCGACGCCAATGTCTCCCGGTGAGCCGGTCGGGCCGCGTTTTCAGAACCAAACGTCTGATGGAATTCCGTTTTACGATGAGACGGGAGCGTTGACGCAAACGACGCAAACCTCCGTGACGACCAGCCCTTGTTGCCGCGTTGAGCCGCAATAGTCCACGGTTAGGGTTTTGTGCGTCTTAAAAGATAGCGCCCGTTCGTCACGCGACTAGTTGCGAGGCTCGGGCACAGGATTTTTGGCCGGGCGGCCGGGTAGCCTTCTTGGGCTCCGGCCGCCCGGTTTTTTTGTACTTGCCGCCCCTGAAACGCCAGTGTATTAATCAACGTAACGGTATGATTTTTACCGTTAAATGGCGTTTGTAATGATCGCCTGGGTAGATGGGGATGGGGGAAATCCAAGATGCACCGATATAGATTGCTGAGCTTGTTGGCGGTAATAGCCTTGGCGCAAGCGGCGTGGGGGCTATCGGCACGGGCTCAGGAAGCGCCCGGTCGAGGTACCACCGTGCTCGAGAGACCGCGTCCGGAAACCGACCCATTGGGCATCCGGGCCGGCGGTTTCCTGATTTTCCCGTCCATTGCCGTGACCGAACAGTTCCGCGACAATGTCTTCTTCGATGAAGAGGACAGTTCGACCAACCCCAACGACATTCAAGGCGACTTCATCACGGTGCTGTCGACTACCTTTCTCGTTCAGTCTGATTGGAACAATCATCAGCTGAATTTCTTTGGCGACGCCGGTAAGGGCGTATTTTTGATCAACAGCAACGAGAATTATTTGGATTGGCACGTTGGCACCAATGGGCGCTACGACATTGCGCGCGACACAAACGTTTCCGCGCGATTCGATTTCGCCAACCGGCATGAGGCGCGGGGTTCTCCCGACGACGTCAACGGCAAGCATCCGATTTTTTACGATCTGTATGGTCCGACCGTGGGGTTCTTTCACCGCTTTAACCGCATTTCGGTCACCGTCAACGGCAATCTGGTCAAATATGATTTCGATGACGTGACCCGCGGCATAGACGGGTCCCGCGGAATCCTCGTCGAAGGTCGGATCAATAACGATGACCGCGACCGTACCGAGGCGGAAGCCTCCGCGGAAGTAGCTTACGAAATCGTTCCGAATTATGAGGCGTTCATCCGCGGCATCGTGAATGATCGCGAATACAGAGACTCATTCGACGACAACGGGTTCGATCGCGACTCGAGCGGTTGGGAGGTTGTGGGCGGCACGGCCATCGATTTGACGGGGGTATTGTTTGGCAATGTGTTCGCCGGATATCGACGGCAAAACTATGATGAGCCGCGATTTCCCTCCACGCAGGGCCTTGGTTTCGGGGCCGATATGACTTGGAATCCGAGCGGCCTGACCACCGTCACGGCGTCGGTCGAGCGTTCGGTCGAGGAATCGACGCTGGTCGGTGCGTCGGGGTTCTTTGCTTCGCGTTTTGCCGCTGCGGTTGACCACGAATTGTTGCGCAATTTGATCCTTTCGGCGAACGGCAGCTTTCAAAAGAACAAATATGACGGGAATGCGCGGACCGACGACATTTTTCGGGCCGGGGCGCAGTTCAGATATTTGATGAATCGCAACTTTTATGTGACCGTCGGCTACGATTTTCAGAACCGGGAATCCAGCTTTATTAACCAAAATTATACCGTCAACACGGTTATGATACGCCTCGAGGGCCAGCTCTAGAGTATCAGTCAGAGCTCTTTGGTCTGGCCAGCGCGCGCGGGCCGGGCCGCGCGCCGGCCCGGAGCAGTGTCAAATATGGGACCGATGGTGGGCGGATTTCGATTACGGCAATTGTTTGGCACCGGGGTTCGCACCCTGGCCTTGGCGGCCATGTTGGTTTTCGTGGCAGGCGCCGGAAGCGGGCGTGCCGAGACCGACAAATATGTGCTTGGCCCCGGCGATCAGATCCGCGTTACGGTGTTCGGACATGAGGATCTCTCGGGAGAATTCTCGGTGACCGGAAGCGGCGTCGTCTCCCTGCCGCTCATCGGTGAGGTGAATGCCGTATCCTTGACCGTTGGCGAATTAGAGATCGCCATCGTCGGCGCGCTGAAGCCGGACTACCTGGTGAATCCGAGGGTCAGCGTCGAGGTGCTGAACTTCCGCCCGTTCTTCATCATCGGCGAAGTCAACAATCCAGGCAGCTACCCCTACCAGCATGGCATGACCGTGGTGAATGCGGTGGCGCTGGCCGGGGGGTACACCTATCGGGCGCGCGAAAACAGGGTCTTGATAAAGCGGTCCGGCGGAAAAAGCAGCAAGGAGAAGCCGGCGAACGAAAACACAGTAGTATTCCCCGGTGATGTTATCCGCGTTCCAGAGCGATTTTTTTAAGAATTCGTTGTGGTTCGATAAAGTACGTTGCCAATTAACCTATTTCGCGCATTCGGGTCGCCCGACGATTTCGATCCCTCTACTGTCTTAGGGCTGCTAATCTGCTTTCACACGAATTCGCGATGCTGCAAGGCGGTTAACGATGACTGAGCTGCCAGAGATCGATCACTTCGACCGAAGCGACACCCGCCGGCTTCTCAGCCTGCCGCTCGCGGGAAGTGAGATCGAGTTGCGGGAGATGCTGCGCAAATTGTGGCGTCGCCGGCGGATCGTCATTGGCACTGTCGTGACCCTGACCGTGCTGGCGCTGATCGTAACGCTTCAGTTGACGCCACGTTATACCGCCACGGCTTCGGTCATGATCGAGCCCCGTACGTCGCGGGTGGTGGACGTGGAGGCTGTGCTGTCCGGTTTGCCGCCGGACACGGAAACGATCAACAGCGAGATTGAAGTTCTCCGTTCCCGCCAGCTTGCCCAACGGGTGGTCAAGCGGCTCGGACTGGATGAGGACCCGGAATTCAACCCGGCGCTGCGCAAATCGTCGCTATGGAGCCGGATAACCAAGTTGGACTTTCGCGGCATTCTTCCCAGTCGAATGATCGGTGAAGAGGCCGACCCGACCGCGGACCGGGATCCGGTTACCGGGAAGGCGGCAATTTCCGATGAGAAGAGCGAGATAGAGGCCGCGGCGGTTGTGGACGCCTTTCTCGAGTCGGTTAGTGTGAGGGCCGTGCTGCGTTCCTGGGTCATCGAAATTTCGGTTGACAGCACCATTCCGAAGAAATCCGAGCGCATCGCCAACACGGTGGCCGATTTTTATATCGTCGAGCAGTTGGAGGCGAAATTCGAGGCGACCAGGGTCGCCACGGAATGGCTCAGCGGCCGCCTTTCGAACCTGCGCGGGCAGCTAGAGATATCGGAGCGCGCGGTCGAGCGATATCGCAATCAAGCGGGAATCATCGAGGGCCGGAATTCCGTCACGGTGGCGATGCAGCAGCTCAGCGAGATCAATACCCAACTTGTGCTTGCCCGCAGCCGCAGCGCCGAGGCCGTGGCGCGGCTTCAGCAAGTGGAGCGGCTGATCGCGAAACGTAAAGACGTGAGTTCGGTAGCGCAGGTGCTGTCGAGTTCGCTGATCCAGCGGCTGCTCGAGCAGGAATCGGACCTCATTCGCCGGCGAGCGGAGATGTCCTCGGAGTTCGGGCCAAAGCATCCGCGCATGATCAACGTGCAGGCTGAAAGCCGGGATCTGCGCCGCAAAATTGGCATCGAAGTGAACAAGATCGTCCTGGGCCTGAGAAACGAAGTCGAGGTCGCGAAGGCGCGCGAATCGTCGCTCGCGGCTACGCTTGCGGGCCTCGAGGTTCGGATGGGAGTCTTGAACCAAAGCCAGGTGCAACTACGCGCGCTCGAGCGGGATTCGGAAGCGAACCAGGCCCTGTACGAGACCTTTCTGGCCCGCTTCAAGGAAATGAGCGGCCAGAACGAATTGCAGGCGCCCGACGCCAGAATCATATCGCGCGCCAGCATTCCCACCGCCCGGTCGGCGCCGCGCGTAAAGCTGATCGTCGGCCTCGTTTTCGTTTTCTCGCTGTTCATCGGATTCAGCCTGGTCTTTGTCGTCGAGCAACTCGATACCGGGTTCCGCAGCATGGAGCAGATCGAGCAGCTTACCAAGGTTGCCGCCCTCGGGCTTGTGCCGTTGGTCAAGGCCAAGAAGAACGAATCGGTGACGCGTCTGATCCTCGATCATCCGATCTCGTCCTACGCCGAATCGATTCGCAATCTGTTCGTCGGCCTGATGCTGTCGAACGTCGACAAGCCGCCAAAAATTGTCTTGGTGACGTCGTCGATGCCCGACGAAGGAAAGTCCGCGATTACCTTGTCGCTAGCCAGGACGATTGCCTTGTCCGGCCGAAAGGTCGTCGTCATCGACTGCGATCTGCGGCGTCCCAGTGTGCATATCGCGCTCGGCCTGACGCGTACGCCGGGCTTGGTCGAACTCCTGGCCAAACGCGCCAAGTTGGATGAAATCATTCAGAAGGACGAAGCCTCGGGCGCGGACGTGATAACCGCTGGCGAGCACGTCTCGAATTCGATCGATTTGGTCAGTTCGGAGCAGCTCAAGCGTTTGCTGGCGAACCTCGGGCAGACTTACGATCTTGTGATCCTGGATTCACCGCCGATTCTCGCGGTGACCGACGCGCGGGTCCTCTCGTCCGCGGTGGACAAGACGATCTTTGTCGTAAGATGGGAGAAGACGCGGCGCGAAGCGGTGGCTCTCGGACTTCGGCAGATCGAGCTAAGCGGCGGCAGTATCGCCGGGGTCGTACTGTCCAGGGTCGACATTCGCAAACATGCTGGATACAGCTTCGCGGATTCGGGATACTATCATGGCAAGAACATGAAGTACTATTCGTCCTAGCGGTAAGAATCCATTTTGTTTGCATTACCCTCGACCCAACGCACTACCGCGGTTCTGATCGCGCTGGTGGCCGCCGCGGCCCTGGTTGTTTTGGGTATTCCGCGGACACTCGCCGCGTTTGGCGCGCGGCCCGGGGACACGATTCTGTCGCACGTGCGGCTTGGCTCGAGCGTCCGTTCCGAAGCCATCCAAGAGTTGGCGGAATCGCGAAAGGCCGCGCTGAAATGGTCGAATAGTGGCCGTTACTGGGCGGAGCTCGCCCTGGCGCAGCTTCTTCTCGCACGATTGAGCTCACGCGACGAAGTCGAAGTGGCCAAAATCGTGCGCCAGGGCGCGGCGGCTCTCGAGAATGGATTGGCCCGCACGCCTGTCGATCCGCATGCCTGGACCCGCCTCGCCTATGCCCGGTCTCTGCTCGACGCATCTCCACGCGATATTGTTACCCCGCTTATGATGTCCATCTATGTCGGGCCACACGAGCCCAAGCTCGTATTCATCCGCTTGCGGCTGTGCCTGGGCGTTTGGGAGCATTTATCGGACCCGGAACGCGATGACGTATACCGGCAGGTCCGGTTCGCCTGGAAGCGATCCAAGCGGCGGCTCCTGGAACTCGCCGAGGAGACCATGAACTTCAGGGAGATCCGCGTGGCGCTGTTACAGGATCCGGACGAGCTATTGCGTTTTGAGCGCGGGCTGCGCAAAAGGCGTGAGCGAAGGGCGCGGCGACGAAAATAGGATCCAGCTCCGCCCCACTCTTTATTGGCGAGGCCCCGGCGTGCTGGCTTGGGAACTCCACGACTGGGCGCAGGCCAATCCCAACAGGAAGCAATAGGTAACCGCGACCGCGGGTATTTGCAGGCTGAAATCGATCAGGGAATGGAAGCCCACCAAGGCGGTCGCGCCGACGCCCACCGCCGGGTACACCACGCTTCGCAGCCGCCGCCGGACACCCATGAAACAGATTCCGGCCAGGTAGAGAACCGCCGCCACCAGGGCGCTGGCGGCCGGAACGCCCAGTTCCATCGCGTTCTCGAGGTAGGTGTTGTGGACATGCTTGGAGCGCACCCGGTAGGGCTCGGTGTCGCCACGGTAGATATGAAACATTTGCTCGAAACTGCCGAAACCGGTTCCGAGCGCCGGCGAATCGGTGATGGCGTCGATCGAAAGCGCGAACATCTTTGCCCGGACCTGCTCGTTTTCCATCGAGACGCCCATGAAACGCCTGGTCAGCGCGTCGCCACTGACTAGCAAGAACGAAAATCCAATAATCAGGAATATCGCCGCCAGCGACCTGCTGATCCGCTTCGGCACGCGGGAAGACGCCGTAAGCACAATGAAGAATGCCATGAGGCCGACAAAGGTGCTGCCGGCCCCGGCACGGGAATTGGTCATAAGCAGCGCCATTGCGATGACGATCCAAGCCAGGATCAAAAACCACTCGCGCTCGAGAAACTCACTCACCGCGACGCGTAAAAGCTGGCGCAAATCGTCGTCGGACGAATAAATTCTAAGGATTCGCCGGCACAACAAGGCGGTCACGGTGATGAGGCCCAGCCCGGCGAACGTCGCATAGGAATTTCGATTGACGAAAGTGCTGGTAACGTCCTCCAGATAAGAGATCTTCTTGTACCAGAGGATCATCGGTTCGCCGCTGAATTGAACCGCCAAGCCGTAAGCCGCATAGGCGAGTTGTGCTCCGGCTATTGAGTACAAGGCGAATCGGGCATATTCCCGATTCTTGCAACACTGCAACGACAGCCAGAAAACGCCGGCATAGCTAAGAAGGCGAACCAGCGCCGAACCCGTCTCGTGCGTATCGATCGCTATCGAGCCGGCGACTTCCGTAGACAAAATCGAGGATGCCTCGGCCCAAATGGGATGATGCCATTGGGCCGGTGTCGCGGAGGTCATCTGAACCCCCGCCCAAATCGCCGCCGCGGCAAAAAGGATCAGCGGCGGCCATATTCGGTTGATCGAGACAGGCAGGGGTTCGCCTTGCCACGCCGTGGCGGCCGCCCAAATCGCCAGCAGCCCACCGGTAAATACGGCCAATAGCGCCCAAGCCCAGTCGACCACGCTGGCCAGCGGCAATGGGCTCAGCAGCACCAGGAGCAGCAGCGGCATGAAAACGAGTCGTTCGGGATTTATCGAATTGATATCGCGATTCTCTGTTGTAAACCGACCGCCCGGACGCGCCATTGGGTTCCGGAGCCGGCGCCCATGGCAGCAATTTGAATGCTCAAAAGATAGGGACTCGGACCAAGAATTGGCAACGACAAATTTTTCGAATAACGGAACCAGTCATCTGGAACCAAATTACGATTCATTAAAGGGCGCTTCCCGTCGCGACGGCCGCTTTCGTAGACACCCACAGCCACCGTAACGTAGAATGAGCCTTTCCGCGTGTCGCGACAGGAGATACCCAAGTGGCACAAGAACGCGTCGAACGCGGACTTGCTGCCATACCGGAGTAATGCATCGTGCAATCGTGATTGGTCTAGGCGCCGGCTGCCGCTCCTGGCTGTCAGTGGACCTAGTGGTAAAAATCCAACATATGGTGCCCATAGGATCGCCGATCCCGTTTCCTCGGCAGGAAAGCGTGTGAAGGCGATGCT
>CBDVDY010000111.1:0-8785 GCA_965372875.1 uncultured Alphaproteobacteria bacterium
TGGCCGCGCGGGCGGCGATCAACGCGACGGCGTCGTCCAAGCCGATGGTCTCGACCGATTTGTCCTTGGGCAGCGAGGCATTGGTACGGCCATGTTTGACGTATGGGCCGTAGCGGCCGTCGTGGAGGGTGATCGGCTTGCCGTCGTCGGGATGGTCGCCGATGGTCCGGAGCGCGGCGGGGCCGCCCCTGGTCTTCGTCTCGGCCAGGAGCGACACCGCCCGGTTCAACCCGATCATGAGCACGTCGTCGTCCGCGCCCAGCGATTTGTAGGTTTTTCCGTGCTTGACGTAAGGCCCATAGCGTCCGACCCCGGCGACGATCATCTCGCCGCTTTCGGGGTGGGCGCCGACATCGCGCGGCAGCGCCAGCAGCGCCAGCGCGGTTTTGAGATCGACGGCGTCGATCTCGACGCCCTTGGGCAGGGAGACGCGCTTGGGCTTGGCCTCGTCCGTTGCCACGCCGAGCTGCACGTAGGGGCCGTACGGTCCGGCGCGCAGCGAAACCGGCTCGCCGTTTTTGGGATCCGCGCCGAGCGGGCGGCCGTCGCCGCTTAGATCATGGGCGGTCGCGGCGGCGTCGCCGTTGACCACGAGGGGGCGCGTATAGCGGCAATCCGGATAGTTCGAGCAGCCGATGAAAGCGCCGAATTTCCCGAGCTTCAGGCCCAACCTGCCGTCTTCGCAGGACGGGCACTTTCGCGGATCGACGCCGGTTTCGACCTCGGGAAAGAAATGCGGGCCGAGGTCGGCGTCCAGGGCGTCGAGGACCTGGGTGATGCTGAGATCGCTGGTACCGTCGATGGCGGCGCTGAAGGCGCGCCAGAAGTCCTCCAGCACTTCCTTCCAGTCGACCCGCCCGTTCGAGATGTCGTCGAGCTGGTTTTCCAGCTCGGCGGTGAAATTGTACTCGACATAGCGCTGGAAAAAGCTGGTCAGGAACGCCGTCACCAAGCGGCCGCGATCCTCCGGGATGAACCGGCGTTTGTCCAACTCCACGTAATCCCGGTCCTGTAACACTTGCAGGATGCTGGCGTAGGTGGAGGGCCGGCCAATACCCAATTCCTCGAGCCGTTTGACCAGGCTTGCCTCGCTGAAGCGCGGCGGCGGCTGGGTGAAATGTTGCTCCGGTGTCACCTCGCCGCGCGCGACCGGCTCGCCCTCGGCCATCTTCGGCAGAATTCGCTCGTCGCTGTCGCTGCCGCCCTCGTTGATGTCGTCGCGCCCTTCCTGATAGAGGCGGAAGAAGCCATCGAAAACGACGACCGAACCGTTGGCCCGCAGGACCGTCGCGCGGTCGCCGGTCGCGAGGTCAACCGCGACCTGGTCGAGCACCGCGCTGGCCATCTGGCTGGCCACCGTGCGCTTCCAGATAAGGTCGTAAAGGCGGCGTTGATCGGGGTCGAGCGCGCGGGCCATCTGCGCCGGGGTGCGGAACAGGTTGGTGGGTCGAATAGCTTCATGTGCTTCCTGAGCATTCTTGGCCTTAGTCTTGTATTGCCTGGGTGTTTCGGGAAGGTAGTTGTCTCCGTAATCGCGGCCGATCAGGCTGCGGGCGGCGCCGAGGGCCTCCCCCGCCAGGGTAACGCTGTCGGTTCGCATATAGGTGATCAGGCCCACTGTCTCGCCGCCGATGTCGATGCCTTCGTAAAGCCGTTGCGCGAGACGCATGGTGTGGCTGGCGGCGAAACGTAGCTTGCGCGATGCCTCCTGTTGCAGCGTCGAAGTGGTAAAGGGCGGTTGCGGGTTGCGCCGTGTCTGCTTGCGCTCGACCGAGGCGACGCTGAACGTGCCCGCCTCGATGGCGGCGACCGCCGCCATGGCCACCGCTTCGTTGCCGAGCGCGAGCTTACCGAGCTTGACCCCTTCGTGGTGGGTGAGGCGCGCGGTGAACGGATCGCCGGCGTCGGTGCGGAAGCCCGTGTCGACGGTCCAGTACTCGTCCGCCTTGAAGGCTTCGATCTCGCTTTCGCGCTCGCAGATCAGGCGCAAGGCCACCGACTGCACTCGGCCGGCCGAGCGCGAGCCGGGCAACTTGCGCCAGAGCACGGGCGACAGGGTGAAACCCACCAGATAGTCGAGCGCGCGCCGCGCCAGATAGGCTTCGACAAGCTCGCGGTTGATTTCGCGCGGATGGCGCAGCGCCTCGGACACCGCATCCTTGGTGATCTCGTGAAAGACGATGCGCTGGACCTCTATGTTGTCGAGGGCGCGGCGTTCATCCAGGAGTTCGCGGACATGCCAGGATATGGCCTCGCCCTCGCGGTCGGGGTCGGTCGCCAGGTAAAGCCGGTCCGCCTGTTTGAGCGCTTCGGCGATGTCGTCGATGCGCTTCTTGGCGCGCGGGTCGATTTCCCAGCTCATGGCGAAATTTTCGGCCGGGCGCACGGAACCCTTCTTGGCCGGCAAATCGCGCACATGGCCAAAGCTCGCGAGGACGCGAAAGCCGCTTCCCAGGTATTTGTTGATGGTTTTCGCCTTGGCTGGCGATTCGACGACGACGACGTCCATACGCGATTGCCCGGTCCATAATCGGGACCGCGGCCGGGCTTTTTGCCTAGGCCACGGTCAGTGACACCCTTTGCCCCGGTTGCCGGTCCAGCCTGCCCGCGAGTTCGAGCTCGAGCAGGACGACCGCCACCAGGGAAGGTGACACTTGGCATTCGCGAACCAGTTCGTCAACCGCTATCGGCGTTGGACCCAGGCCTTCAAAAACAATTTTACGCGCTTCGGCGATCTCGGATTCGCTCGGCGGAGCGGCCGGTGCCGGGGCAAACGGGTCGTCGCGGCGTTCGGCCAGAGGGGTGCGCAATTGGCCCTCGAGGGCGGCGAGAATGTCGTCGGCCGATTCGGTGAGGGCCGCCCCCTGACGGATGAGATTGTTGGTGCCGTGCGCCCGCGGATCCAGCGGCGAGCCGGGCACGGCGAAGACTTCCCGGCCCTGCTCGAGCGCCAGGCGCGCGGTGATCAGCGAGCCCGAGCGGAGCGCCGCCTCGACCACCAGAACACCCAGCGACAGGCCCGAGATCAGGCGATTGCGGCGGGGAAAATGGCGGCTTTTGGGAATCGTGCCAACGGGCTGTTCGGTGACGATCACGCCGCGCTTGGCGATCTCGTCGTACAGTTCGGCGTTTTCCTGCGGGTATGGAACGTCGACGCCGCCCGCGACCACCGCCGCGGTCCCGGTCTCCAGCGCGCCACGATGGGCGGCCGCGTCGATGCCGCGCGCCAGGCCGGAGACCACGACCAGCTCGGCGGCGCCGATCTCCGCGGCGATACGGGTAGCAAAGCGGCGTCCGTTGGCCGAGGCGTTTCGGGCGCCCACCACGGCGACCATGCGGCGCTCCAGCAAATGACCTTGTCCGAGCACCGACAGGATCGGCGGCGCATCCTCGATCGAGGCAAGCGCGGCGGGGTAATCCGGTTCGCCGTGTGCGACGAGGCGCGCGCCGGCCCGTGCGGTCGCGGCGATCTCCTCCTCCGCCTTGGCCTTGGAGCAGACGCGGATCGGCTTGCGGCGCCCGCCGCGCCTAGACAGTTCAGGCAGGGCGTCCAGGGCCTCCTCGGCCGACGGGTAATGGCTCAGGAGTTGAAAATAGGTGATCGGTCCGACATTCTCGCTGCGGATCAACCGCAACCGGTCGAACCGCTCGGCGTCGGATATTGCGCGCACTGGTTGCGAATCCATGGATCGACCATGACCCAGCGGCGCGATCCGGTCAACTTTGACGTGACGCCTCGCCGTCCTTTTGCCGCCGGCCGATCCTGGGTTCCGCGCCGCGCGCCAGCCGCCGGATATTGCCGGCGTGGCGCCACCACACGAGGATCGCGATAAAGAGCGCCAGTTCCGCGGTCTGCGGGAAGGCCAGGAACCAGGCGGCAATCGGCGCCGCGGCGAGCGCCGCGAGTGCGGCGAGCGACGAATAGCGGGTGGCGGCGGCCACAGCGAGCCAGACGCCGCAGGCGATCAGCCCGGCCGGCCACGCCATCGCCAGCAGCACGCCCAGCGCCGTCGCCACGCCCTTGCCGCCCTTGAACCGGAGCCAGACCGGGAACAAGTGCCCGAGCAGCGCGCCGGCGCCCGCCGTCACCGCCGTGTCGGGGCCGTAGAGATAGGCCAACAACACCGCCGCCGCGCCCTTGCCGCCATCGAGCAGCAGCGTCAGCAGCGCCAACCCCTTGTTGCCGGTGCGCAGCACGTTGGTGGCGCCAATATTGCCCGATCCTATGCCGCGGATATCGCCGAGCCCGGCCAACCGGGTGAGCACCAGTCCGAAGGGGATCGAGCCCAGGATATAGCCGAAAACCCACGCCGCGGCGATATACGGCCAGGCGATTTCCCAGTTCATCGGCGCGGGCATCGTCTAGAACCTTATCCGATCCGGGCGCGGCGGCGGGCGCCGATTCGACGCAAGCAGATCATGCATCAGTGTTTTTCCGTGTCGCCGTCGAGCCTGAACTGGGTGCGGCCGGCGACGATTGTGCGCAGCACCCGCCCCTGGGCGGGCCATTCGTCGAAGGGCGAGTTCTTGGACTTGCTGATGAGCGCGTCGGCGTCGATGCGCCAGGGCGTGTCGGGGTCGAACAGCACAAGATCGGCCGGCCCGCCGCGCTGCAGCCGTCCCAACGGCAGGCGCAGAATATCGGCCGGGCCGCAAGTGAGCCGCCGCAACACTTCGGCGATGCTCATATGGCCGTTGTGGTAGAGCGTCAGCGAAAGCGGCAACAGGGTCTCCAGCCCGACGCCGCCGAATTCCGCCTGGGCGAAGGGCAGGCGTTTCGAATCCTGATCGTGCGGCGCGTGGTCGCTGGCGATCGCATCGATGGTGCCGTCGACCAGACCGGCCACCACCGCTTCGCGGTCGGCCTCGGATCGGAGCGGCGGAGACAGCTTGGCAAAGGTCCGGTAATCGCCGACCGAGTTTTCGTTCAGCACGAAATAGGGCGGCGCCGTGTCGCAGGTGACCTTGAGGCCCCTGGCCTTGGCCTGGCGGACGGCCTCGACGCTGGCGGCGGTCGAAACGTGGGCGGCGTGGTAGCGCCCATCGGTCAGTTCCACCAGCCGCAAATCGCGCTCGATCATCATGACCTCGGCGACCGCCGGGATGCCCGCGAGGCCCAGACGGGTCGCGATCTCGCCGGCGTTCATATCGCCGGCAGCTAAGCTCGGCTCCATCGGATGCTGCACGATCAGGAGATCGAAGGCCCGTGCGTAGGCCAATGCCCGGCGCATGACCTGGGCGTCGGCCACGGCCTTTTCACCGTCGGTGAAGGCGAGCGCGCCGGTTTCCGCCAACAGCCCCATTTCGGTCAGCTCGCTGCCGCCGAGGCCCTTGGTCACCGAGGCGTAACAGAACACTTTCGTGCCGCGCACTTCGCGGGCCCGGCGGGCCACGAATTCGACCACGGCGACATCGTCGATCGGCGGCGTGGTGTTGGGCAGGCAGGCCATGGCGGTAACACCGCCGGCCGAAGCCGCCTGGCTCGCCGTGCCGATGGTTTCCTTGTGCTCCTGGCCCGGTTCGCGCAGTTGCACCCGCATGTCGACCAACCCGGGCGCCAGGCATTTTCCGCCGCAATCGACGATTTCCGCGTCCGTCGGCGGGCCGCCGGCGAACAAATCCGGGCCGAGATCGGCGATCACGCCGCCGTCGGCGAGCAGGCCGCCCGGCGCGTCGAGCCCGCTCGCGGGATCGATGAGCCGCGCGTTCACGTAGGCGACCCGGCCTGCCTTTCGATCCTCGCGCCTTGCCATCAACGGCCGGCCCCGGCCTCGCCGGCCAGATTTCGGGCCAGAATCTCGAGCACCGCCATGCGTACGGCGACTCCCATCTCGACCTGTTCCTGGATGGCGCTGCGGCCGAAATCATCGGCCACTTCGCTGTCGATCTCGACCCCCCGGTTCATCGGCCCCGGATGCATGATCAACGCGTCGGGGGCCGCTTCGGCCAGCTTCTCGTAATCCAGGCCGAAGAAGTGAAAATATTCCCGGATCGAGGGCACGTATTTGCCTTGCATGCGTTCGGTCTGAAGCCGCAGCATCATCACGATGTCGCAATCCTTTATGCCCTTCCTCATGTCGTGGAAGACCTCGACGCCAAGCCGCTCCATGTTGGAGGGGATAAGCGTCGGCGGGCCGACGACGCGCACGCTCGCGCCCATGGCGGAAAGCAGATGGATGTTCGAGCGTGCCACCCGGCTGAACTGCACATCGCCGCAGATAGCCACGCGAAGCCCCTCGATGCGGCCCTTGCGCCGGCGAATGGTCAGCGCGTCGAGCAGCGCCTGGGTCGGGTGTTCGTGGCTGCCGTCGCCGGCGTTGACCACCGCGCACTCGACCTTTTCCGCGAGCAGCTGGACGGCGCCGCTGTCGGGATGGCGCACCACCAAAACGTCCGGCCGCATCGCGTTGAGCGTGATCGCGGTATCCAGCAGCGTCTCGCCCTTCTTGATGGCGCTGGTGCTGGCCTGCATGTTGATGACGTCGGCGCCGAGCCGCATGCCGGCCAGCTCGAACGAAGTGCGGGTGCGGGTCGAGGTTTCGAAGAACAGGTTGATGATCGTGCGCCCCGAAAGGATCGCGCGCTTCTTGTCCACCCGCCGGTTGTGCTCGACGTGGGATTCGGAAAGGTCGAGAAGAAAAGTAATCTCGTCGGCCGAAAGGCCTTCGATTCCCAATAAATCGCGGCGCGGGAAGCTGAGGTTCGACGCTGGGGTTGGAGCGTTCATTAAAAGAAACTTATAGGCGCGCTGACCAGCCCACCGCAAGGACCAAGACGGGCTGTTAGTCCGATTTGTCCGCGGTCACGGCTAGTGGCGGCCGGCGGCGCTCCCGGTGCCAGATGTATATCCCGCTTGCGGCGATGATCGCCGCGCCCGCAAGGGTCCAGATATCGGGAAAATCGCCGAACGCGAAGACGCCCAGGCCGGCCGACCAAATGAGTTGCGTATAGATGTAGGGGGCGAGCGTGGACGCCGGGGCGTGCCCGTAGGCCTTGATGAACAGAAACTGGCCCAGCGCGCCGAGGCCGCCGGTCAGGGCCAGGTAAGCCCACCCGACCGGCGACGGCCATTGCCAAAAGAAGGGCGCGATCATGTTGGTGGCGATGGCGCCCACCAGCGCCGTGTAGATCAGCGTCGTCAGCGGACTGTCGGTGCGGCTGATGGCGCGCGTGGTGATCTGATAAAACGCGAAGGTAAATGCGGCCGCCAGCGCGAGCACCGCTCCCCAATCCAGGAGACCGGCCCCCGGCCGCACGACGACCAGCACGCCGCCAAAGCCGATAAGCACGCCGAGCCAGCGTCGCGGCCCGACCCGTTCTCGCAATATTGGGACCGAAAGCCCCGTGGCGATCAGCGGCGCGGCGAACAGGATGGTCGTCATGTCGGCGAGCGGCATGAACCTCAGCGCGCCGAATATAAGAAACGTGGTCGCCAGGAGCAGCGAGGCACGGCCGATCTGCAATCCCAGTCGCCGCGTCTTTAGCACCGCCTTCGGCCCCAGCCGCGCCAGCAACGGCAGCATCAGGACAAGGTGAAAGTTGTAGCGCGCCCAGGCGACCATCGGCACGGAATGGTTCCGCACCAGAAATTTGGCGAGCATATCCATGCTGGCGATCACCAGGACCGCCGCCAAAATGTACAGGATACCAACGCCCACGGCGGAAACCGACCCGCCGGCGGCGTTTCCCCGCGGCGCCTCGCTCAAATCACACCGCGTTCCCGCAAGCCGCCGATTTCGCCCCGGTCGAGGCCGAGCAACTCGCCCAGCACCTCCTCGGTGTGCTGGCCCAAATACGGCGGCGGCCGGCGATAGTCGACCGGTGTCTCGGACATCCTGATCGGGCTGGCGATCAGCGGAATGGGTCCGTCGGCCAGCGCGTGCTCCATCTCGATGCGCATGCCTCTATGCCGCACCTGCGGGTCGGCGAAGACCTTGTCGATGGTGTTGACCGGGCAGACCGGAACGCCGATCGCTTCCAGTCCCTCGATCCAGTAAGTCGTCGGCCGCGTGGCGGTGGCCTCGCGGATCAGCGGAAGCAATATTTCGCGGTTGGCCACGCGATCCGGATTGGCGCGGAACCGGGCATCGTCGGCCAGTGCCGCCAATCCGGCGAATGCACAGAAGCGAGCGAATTGGGAATCGTTGCCGACGGCGAGGATGAAGTATCCGTCGGAAGAGGGAAACGCCTGGTAGGGCACGATAGTCGCGTGCGCCGTCCCCAGCGCCTTGGGCACGCGCCCGGCAAGCAGATAGTTCATGCCCTCGTTGACCAGCCACGAGACCTGGGTGTCGAGCAGCGACATGTCGATATGCTGGCCTTGCCCGGTGGCCTCGCGGTGGCGCAGGGCGGCCAGGATGGCGATGTTGGAATACATACCGGTCATGAGGTCGGCGATGGCGACGCCGACCTTGACCGGCTGGCCGCCTTCCTCGCCGGTGATGCTGAAGAGCCCGCCCATCGCCTGCGCCAGCAAATCGTACCCCGGGCGCGGCGCGTAGGGGCCGTCCTGCCCGAACCCGGTGAGCGAGCAATAGATCAGCCCCGGAAACTCGTCCCTCAATTGGTCGTAGGCGAGATTGTATCTCGCCAGATTGCCGGCCTTGAAGTTTTCGAACAGCACGTCGCATTCGGCAAGGAGGCGTTTGGCGAGCGCCTGCCCCTCGGGCTTTTCCAGGGCCAGCGTGATCGAGCGCTTGTTGCGGTTGGCGGCCAGGAAGTAGGCGCTTTCGCCGGTATCGTTGCCGTCCCCGTCCCGCAGATAGGGCGGCCCCCAGCCGCGCGT
>CBDVDY010000112.1:0-8513 GCA_965372875.1 uncultured Alphaproteobacteria bacterium
GTCGGGCGGTTGCTCCGCTCGCCGGAAACCTCTGGCGGCATGTCGTCGAAAAAGAACGAGACCGGTACGTCGAGCACCTTGGAAAGCTCGAACAGGCGGCTGGAGCCGATACGGTTGGTACCGCGTTCGTATTTCTGGACCTGTTGAAATGTAAGGCTGATCGCCGCGCCAAGTTTTTCCTGGCTCATCCCCAACATGGTCCGTCGCAAGCGGACGCGGCTACCGACGTGGACATCCACGGGTCTGGGCTTGCTCAGCTTTACTCGCGTCGGCTTGCGCCGACCGTCTTTCGTCGTTGCAGGCATCACTCACCAACTTAGTTGAAATATAAAATACATCATACCACTGTATGCGAAATGTTGCAAAGCAATCCGTGTACGGAATGATATCGCGCTCTACGCCGTCTACGAGTAGTTAGCAACTAACACATAGGTAGTAAACAGAGATCAATAGCAAACAAAGATCGCCGGCCGGGCCGATCAGCGTCGCCGCGATATCGCGAAGCCCGCGACGGCAGTGATCAGCAGCAGGATTAGCGGGATGCCATCCCCAAACCGGCCATACATCGTGACCGGGAAAATAGGTTTCGGGAGGGAAACGTCAACCACACCTTTACGGTTTAGTCCGATGTGCGCAACGACCCGTCCGTACGCATCGACCACCGCGGAAATCCCCGTATTCGCCGCGCGTACCAGGGGCAGGCCCTGCTCGACGGCGCGCAGCCGGGCGCTGGCAAGGTGCTGATAGGGGCCCGAGCTGACGCCGAACCACGCGTCGTTGGTGAGGTTGAGGAGCCAAGCCGGCCGCGCCGCCGGGTCCAGGACGCTGCCGGAAAATATCGCCTCGTAGCATATCAGCGGGCCGAAACTCGGCAGCCCGGCCACGGCGAGCGTGCGCGGCCCGGGCCCCGGCGTGAAATCCGTCCGCCCCTGCGTGATCTTCTCGAGATCGAGATACCGCCGCAGCGGAACGTATTCGCCGAAAGGCACCAGATGATGTTTGTCGTAGGTCGCGGCGATTTCGCCGCTCGGCCGAATAGCGTGCAGGCTGTTCCAGAAGCGGCGCCGGTTCGGCCCCGTGCGCGACTCGGTGCGCGGCGCGCCGGTGATGAGCACGCCGCCGGGCGGCGCGGCGCCAGCCGCCTGCAACCGGCGCCTCGCGTTCTGTCCGAGAAAATAGGGTGCCGCGGTCTCGGGCCAGATGACGATGTCGATGCCGGCGAACCCCGGGCCGCGGCTAAGTTCGATAAATTCGGCGAGATGCGCGGCGCGCAGGTCGCGGCGCCATTTCAGCGTCTGTGCGATGTTGGCCTGAACGATGCGCAGGCGCACGCCGGGTGCCGCCGCGTCCGCAGCCCCGCTCCCCGCCCCATCCCCCGCGGACGCCAGCCGCGCGGCGCCGAAGCCCCACATGCCGATCAACAGGGCCGCCGCCACCGCGCTCGCGCGCCATGGCCGGAGCCCGCTCCCGGCCGCCGGCGCCCGGCGGTCGCCCAACGTGGCCGGCAGCGCGGCGATGAGAATGGTGAGCAGGCTGAGCCCGTAGATTCCGGTCAGCGACGCCAGCTGCATGGTCTCGTCGTTGGCGGTCCAGACGTTGCCGATGAGATTCCAGGGGAATCCCGTGAGCACGTGCCCGCGCACCCATTCGAGCGCCGTCCAGGCGACCGCGAGGTACAGCACCCGGCCGCCGCCGCGTCCCCGGCAACGCGACGCGAGCAGCACGGCGCCCGCGGGAAACAACGCCAGGCCGCCGGACATGCCCAGGATCACGAACGGAATCATCCAGGCGAACTTTTCGGGTTCGACCAGGAACGAGAGCGTCACCCAGTAGAGGCCGAGCGCGAAATGCCCGACCCCGAACCACCAGCCGGCGGCGAAGACGGCGCGGCGCCGGCTGGCGCCGTCGGCCAGCCACACCAGCCCGACGAAGGCCGGCACCAGGAGAGGGAGCAGATTGAAGGGCTCGAACGCCAGCGCGGCGGCCGCCCCCAGGAGCGCGGCCAGGCCGTATCGCCGCCAGCCCGTGAGCGCCGCGGTCCGCGCCGCCAGCCCGGCCAGCGGCGGCGCCTCAGCCGATTCGGGCATAATCGTCAGGAATCGCCATCGACGGCAGCGGGCATGTTGCGCAGCCGCAGGCGGTGGATGCGCCTGGGATCGGCCTCGATAACCTCGAATTCGATGCCCGACGGGTGGCTCAGCAATTCGCCCCGCCCCGGCACCCGCCCGGCCAGGAGAAAGACGAGCCCGCCCAGCGTGTCGATGTCCTCGCGCTCCTGGTCGTCGAATACCGCGCCGTAACGCTCCTCGAATTCCTCCAGCGTGGTCCGCGCGTCGGCGATCACCACGCCCGTGCGCTCCTCTATGAGACGCGGACGCTCCTCGTCGTGCTCGTCCTCGATTTCGCCGACGATCTCCTCGACCAAATCCTCGATGCTGACCAGCCCGTCGATACCGCCGTACTCATCGACCACGAGCGCCAGATGGATCCGCGTGTCGCGCATCTGCGCGAGCAGGTCGAGCACCGGCATGGACGGCGCGGCGAAGATGACCTCGCGCAGGATTCGCCGCAGGTTTATGTCGCCGTTTCCCCGGGATTTGGGCAGCACGTCCTTGATGTGAACCATGCCGATCACGTCGTCGAGGATTTCGCGGTAGACCGGCAACCGCGAATGCGCCTTGTCGCTCATCAGCGTGACCAAATCGTCGAGCGGCGTGCCCACCTCGACCGCGATGATGCCGGCGCGCGGCACCATGACGTCTTCGACGGTTTTTTCGTGCAGTTCGAGAATGTTCCTGAGCAGGAACCGCTCGCCCGGTTCGATCGATGGCGTCTCTTCCCTCGCCTCCTCCTCGATCAACTCCTCGATGGCGTCGCGCAGATCCTCGGTATCGCGCGCGCCCAAGGTCGTCCGGATCCGGTTCCAAAGCGTGTGGAGCAGGGACGGCTCGTCGGCGTCGCCGCCGTTCCGTTGCTGGCTGGAGGGAAGCTCGCTCATGGCTCGACGCTCGCCGGCTCGGATTTGGCGGCGTACGGATCGGCGACGCCCAGTCCGGCCAAGGCCTCGGTCTCCAGCCGTTCCATGCGCGACGCCTCTTCCTCCATCTCGTGGTCGTAGCCCAGGAGGTGCAGCGTGCCATGCACGACCAAATGCGAAAGATGGTCGCCCAGCCGCTTGTTCTGTTCGGCCGCCTCCCGCGCCGTCGATTCCAGCGCGACCACGACGTCGCCCAACAGGCTGGGCGGGCCGAAAGGCCCGTCGCCCGGCGCCATGCCGGCCTCGGACATGGCAAAGGCGAGCACGTTGGTCGCCCGGTCGATGCCGCGGTAGCGGCGGTTCAATTCGCGCACGAGATCGTCGTCGGCCAGGACCACGCCGATTTCGCCGGCGCCGATCGCCCCGTCGTCCGCCGCGCCATGCTCGGCTCGGGCCGCGGCGCCAAGCGCCGCCGCGGCGGCGCGGCGGCAGATCGCCTCCGCCTCGGGAAGGTCCGTCAGCCACCTTTCACAGTCGAGCGTACAGGCGATGTCGGCGGCCGCGTTCATGACTTTTTGCCGTCGTCTCCCCGTTTCCTCGCGGCCCGCGCCCGGTCGCGGGCGTCGTAGGCGCGAACCACCCGGGTCACCAGATCGTGGCGCACCACGTCGGCATCGGTGAAGTTTATGAAACTCACGTCCTCCATGCCGCGCAGAAGCTCGACCGCGTCGGCGAGCCCCGACACCGTACCGCTCGGCAAGTCCACCTGACTCAGATCCCCGGTCACCGCCATGCGGGAATTCTCACCAAGCCGGGTTAACAACATCTTCATCTGCATCAACGTCGTGTTCTGGGCCTCGTCGAGAATGATGAAGGAATTGGCCAGCGTCCGCCCTCGCATGAAGCCGAGCGGCGCGATCTCGATCTCGCCGTTGGCGATCCGCTTGGCCACCTGGTCGCCGGGCAGCATGTCGTACAGCGCGTCGTAAAGCGGCCGCAGATATGGATCGACCTTTTCGCGCAGATCGCCGGGCAGGAAGCCGAGCCGCTCGCCGGCCTCGACCGCCGGCCTCGAAAGGATGATGCGGTCGACCTCGCCGGCCAGCAGCTTGACCACGGCGACGGCCACCGCGAGATAGGTCTTGCCGGTGCCCGCCGGACCCAGGCCGAACACCATGCCGTACTGCCCGAGCGCCCTGATGTACTGGGCCTGGACCGGCGTGCGCGGCGAGACGACCCGCTTCTTGGTGCGGAGCGTCACGTCGGCGGCGCCCATGCCGCCGTTGTCCGCGTCGCCGCCGTTCTCGATCGCGTCGGCGGCAAAACGCATGGCGGCATCGACCTCGGCGGTGTCGACCGTCATACCCTGCTTCAGCCGATCGTAAAGCGTGTTCAGCGCCGCGCGCGCGGCGTCGACCGAACTCGACGGCCCGTCGATCGCCAACCTGTTCCCGCGGGTCGAAAGCGACACGCCGAGGCGCTGCTCGATGCGCGCGAGATGCTGGTCGTGCTCGCCGAACAGCAGCGGCAGCAGGCTGTTGTCGTCGAACTGCAGCCGGACCGGCGGGCCGTCGCCTGACGATTGCCGTGCGCTCAAGCGATCGCCCTCTCGTCGGGGTCCGCGCCGGGATCCGCTGGGCGCCGCGAGGCGGGCCCGGCCGCCGCTGAAATCTCGCCGGTCAGGCTATTTCCGGTGGCCGCGATGATCCGGATTTGGGCGATCTCGCCGAGGCGATCACCCGCCGCCTCGACGTGGACCGCCTGCATATACGGACTGCGCCCGAGCAACTGCCCGTCGTGGCGGCCGGGCCGATCGAGCAACACCGGCAGGACCGATCCGACCGAGCGTTCGTTGAAAGCGCGCTGCTGCGCGTCGAGCAGCGTCCGCAACGCGTCGAGTCGCCCGGCCTTGATCGCGTCCGGGACCTGTAACGCGGACCCGGCGGCCGGCGTTCCCGGCCGTGGACTGTATTTGAACGAATAGGCCTGGGCGAAGCCGATCTCGCGCACCAGCGCCAGAGTCGCCTGGAAATCCTCGTCGCGCTCGCCCGGGAAGCCGACGATGAAATCCGACGACAGCGCCAGATCGGCGCGCGCCGACCGCAGGCGATCGACCACGCGCCGGTAGTCGTCGGCCCGATGCCGCCGGTTCATGGCGGCCAGTACCGTGTCCGAGCCCGATTGCACCGGCAGGTGCACGTGGGGCATCAGCGCCGCGAGCTCGCCGTGGGCGGCGATCAGATCGTCATCCATGTCGCGCGGATGCGAGGTGGTGTAGCGGATGCGCGCCAACCCGTCGATTTCGGCCAGCCCGCGCAGCAGCCGCCCGAGCCCCCACTCGCCGCCCCCACGGATAGCGCCTTTGCCCGCCGCGCCGTGATAGGCGTTGACGTTCTGGCCCAGGAGCGTGATCTCGCGCGCGCCCGCCGCGACCAGCCTGCGCGCCTCGGCCAGGACGTCCGCCGCCGGGCGCGAGAATTCTGCGCCGCGGGTATAGGGCACCACGCAGAACGTGCAAAACTTGTCGCATCCCTCCTGGACGGTGAGAAACGCCGCCGGCCCCTGGGAGGCGGCTTCGTCCGGCAAATGGTCGAACTTGGGCTCGACCGGGAAGTCGGTCTCCAGCACGCCCGGTGTTCCGCCGGCGGCCGCCGCGCGGGTCGCGCGCGCCACCATCTCGGGCAGGCGGTGGTAGGTCTGCGGCCCGAATACCATGTCGACATAGGGCGCCCGGCGCAGAATCTCCGCGCCCTCGGCCTGGGCGACGCACCCGGCGACCGCCAGAATCATGTCGCCGCCCGCCGCCCGCCGCCGCGCCTTCAATTGGCGCAGGCGGCCGAGCTCGGAAAATACTTTCTCCGACGCCTTCTCGCGGATATGGCAGGTGTTGAGAATCACCATATCGGCGTCGTCCGCCACAGGCGTTGCCGCATAGCCGAGCGGTGCCAGGACATCCGCCATGCGGGCGGAATCGTAGACGTTCATCTGGCAGCCGTAGGTTTTGATGAAAAGCGATTTCGCCAAGCTTACCGTCCCGCCGGCGTTCGCCGCCCGGCCCCGGGATGCCGGACTTCCGGGCGAACGCAGCCCACAACAGTAACATTCCGTCTTGCCTCGTCAAGCACGCGCGACAGCCGGCCGCGCCCCGCTATTGTCCGGCCGCCACCCGTCACTCCGCCGCCTCCGTCATGGCCGCGCGCGGGTCCAGATCGCGTCCCGACAGCGCCGAAGCCACGCCCCGGGAAACCTCGTCCTCGCAATGCCGCGCCAGCGTTTTTCGCGAGCCGAATTGATCGATGGTCACCGGTTCGTGGAACTCCACGGTCGCCGTGGCCCGGCCCAGCCCCATCACCTTCCAGAGATGGGAGGCGAGATCCATATCTCCATACCAGGCGTAATAGGGACGCAGATTGCGCCCCAGCGGTATATCGTCGAGATGCGTGTAGGCGATCGACACCGGCTGCACGGTGATCGGCCGGTCGTCGACACGGAGTTGCGCGGTGCTAAAGAGGGCGCTTTTGAACGGCAGCGTCCGATTGCCGTCGCTGCTGGTGCCCTCGGGGAAGAGGATCAAATTGTCGCCGGCCTGCATCCTTTCCATCATCTCGTCGCGCTGCTCGGCCGCGTAACGGGGCCGGCGCTCGACATAGACGGTGTAGCCGAGCGACGACATATACCCGATCACCGGCCAGCCGCGGACCTCGGTCTTGGCGATGAACGCACCGTCGATCAGGGCGCCGAGGACGATGATGTCGAGATACGAGCAATGATTGGCGACGAACAAAACCGGGCGCGCTTCCGAACGCTTGCCGCGCACCACGGCCTTTATGCCCGACGCGCGAAGTGCTACGCGCCAGAACCGGTTGGGAATTCGCTTGGCCACCGGCAGATTCAGCGGCACGCCGACCGATTGGACCGCGATCACCCAGATTACCAGGCCCGTGAACATCACTATCCTGACAAAGGCGCGAATCGGCGATATCATCGTGCTCGGGCCGCGTCCGCGCCGCCCGCGGCAGGTTCGTCGCGGGTATAGTGGCGGTAGTATTTGCCGCTAATGCGGTCGGTCTTGACGACGATACAGACATCGACGGTGTTGAACTGATGGTCGATGACCGCGCCGTCGCCAACGAACCCGCCGAGCCGGAGATATCCCTTGATCAGCGGCGGCAGCGCCGCCAACGCGGCGGGCTCGTCGATCTCCTCGAGGCGCATCAGGTTCATGTCCGAATACCGGTCGGGCAGCGCCTTCGGCCGGATTTCCGGCGGCGCCAGGCACTTGTGGTGCAGATAGGAAAGCGGCTGCGCCAGGGCGGCCACGTCGGTTCCGTGCAAGCTCGCGCAACCAAACATGATCTCGATATCGTAATGCAGCACGTAAGTCGCAAGCCCACGCCACATGAGCTGCATTGTCACCCGGTCGCGGTGCTCCGAATCGATACACGATCTGCCAAGTTCCAGGACCTCTCCGGGGAAATCGACCAGCATCGAAACGTCGTATTCATCGGCCGAATAGAAGCCTCCGTGCTGTTCCGCGGCGCTCCGCCGGATCAGACGGTAAGTGCCGACCACCGCCTCGGGTCCGGACCCGAGCGCGCGGTCGAAGACCAGCAAATGGTCGCACACCGAGTCGAACTCGTCGAAGTCGCGTTCGCGCGCCGCCATCTCCGGCGACGGCCGCGCCGCCATTTCGTCATAAAAAACACGGTAGCGCAGCGCCAGCGCGGCATCGATCTCGGCCTCGGTTTCCGCCAGGCGGACTTCGATATTGCGGGCCTTTACATCGACAACTCTGGGCTGCTGAAGGTTTTCCATATTTTTCGCCGCGTAGCCCACGGCGCCAAATGCCACACCTTGCGCGCCCATGCCCGACCCGCGTCAATGGCCGACCCGGACGGCGCGCGCGGTCGGGTTTTGCTTATTCGGCGGTGCCGCCTCCGGATGAATTGCGGTTCGCCCCGCGCACACCGTAAAGCTCGAGCCGGTGTCCGACCAGATCGTACCCCAGCCGCCGCGCCACCTCGCGCTGCAGGGCCTCGATTTCGTCGTTGTGGAATTCGATGACTTTACCGGAATTAACGTCGATCAGGTGGTCGTGATGGGCTTCGGACGCTTCCTCGTAACGCGACCGGCCGTCGCCGAAATCGTGGCGTTCGAGGATGTTCGCCTCTTCGAACAGCCGCACGGTCCGGTAAACGGTGGCGATGCTGATGCGGGCATCGATGGCGGTGGCCCGGCGATAGACCTGTTCGACGTCGGGATGGTCGGTCGAGTCCGAAAGCACCCGCGCGATGATCCGGCGCTGGTCGGTCATCTTCAGACCCTTGTCCGTGCAGAGTTTCTCAAGGCGCGACGGCATGGCTGCGCTCACAAAGTTTCGGCCGGAAAGCCGGTAAGTATAAACGAGTTAAGTGCGAATGCCTATCAACGCTCGCCTGCGCCCCGCGCCTAGTGGTAAGAATCCAACATAGGGTACCCATAGGACGGCTTTGCGGGTTCGTCCGGCTAGGCGCGGCGCGCGCGGCGATGCCGTCGC
>CBDVDY010000113.1:0-8453 GCA_965372875.1 uncultured Alphaproteobacteria bacterium
GGCGCGCCCGAGCGGGCATGCTGGATTACGGAAAATTGCGGCTAGTGTGATGGTTCCGAAGTTCGTCACACTAGTGTGACGAAATTTGGGAGCTGAATCACACTAGCATCAGATAGTGAGCGGCCTGCTTATCCCGGAAATTCGGGCGACGAATTTCCGGGGCAGGACACTGGGAGGACGCGATGCGCAGCTACATGGTTACCGAATTCGGCGAGCCGCTGAGCGAGGTCGAGGCGCCGACGCCCGAGCCCAAGGGTGCGGAGGTGCTGCTGAAGGTTTCCGCCTGTGGGGTGTGTCACAGCGACGTGCATCTGTGGGGCGGTTATTTCGATCTGGGCGACGGCAAGCGGGCCAGCGTGACCGACCGTGGCGTCAAGCCGCCGTTCACGCTGGGGCACGAGATAACCGGCACGGTCGCGGCCCTGGGGCCGGGGGCCGAGGGTGTGGCGGTCGGCGAGCGGCGCATGGTGTTTCCCTGGATCGGTTGCGGCGAATGCGCGGTGTGCGAAAGCGGCGTCGAAAATTTGTGCGAGGCGCCGCGTTCCATTGGCGTCCGCCGCGACGGCGGCTACGCCGACTACGTGCTGGTGCCGCACGGCAGATATCTTCTCGACGCGACGGGCATCCCGGACGATCTGTCGGCGGTCTACACCTGTTCGGGCATCACCGCCTATAGCGCGCTCAAGAAAATCATGCCGCTCGCCGATGGCGAGAAGCTGCTGCTGATCGGCGCCGGCGGCGTCGGGCACATGGGCATCCGCTTTGCCGCGGCGATGAGCGGGGCCAAGATCCTCGTCGCCGATATCGACTCGGCCAAACTCGACGCCGCGCGCGAGGCGGGCGCGGACCATACCATCGATTGCGGCCAGGACGGCGCGGCCAAGGCGATCCTCGAACTCTCGGGCGGCGGCGTGGCGGCGGTGGTGGATTTCGTCGGCAGCCCGCAATCGACCGGGCTCGGCATCGGCGTGCTGAAGCGCGGCGGCGCGCTGGTCATCGTCGGCCTTTACGGCGGAGCGCTCAACATACCGTTGGTGACGTTCCCGTTCCGCGCCATTTCCGTGCGCGGCTCGTATGTCGGCACGCTCTCGGAGATGCGGGAGCTGCTCGACCTGGTGCGCGCCGGCAAGGTGACGCCGGTGCCGGTCGAGCGCCGGCCGCTGGAGCAGGCGTCGGCGGCGCTCGCCGATCTCGAAGCGGGGCGCATAATCGGCCGTATCGTGCTGACGCCATGATTGCCGCGGCGCGTGTCCCCGCGCTTGCAACGCGCCGGCCGGGATGGTCCAATAGGGCAAGCGCTGGAAATCGAGGGGAGAGTTTTATGGCGTATTCGGCAGGCATTGCCACGCGGCAAACCATCGAAACACGGGCCGCGATTCGCCCGGCTTTATTCGCGGCGATTCTCGGATTTGCCATCCTGTACGTTGTCGGCTTCGCCCAGCCCGCGACGATCCACGACGCCGCCCATGACGCCCGGCACGGCACGGCGTTTCCCTGCCACTGAGGCGCCGAACCCGCCTGGTGCGCGACAGCGCGACGAGGGTTGAAAAGGCCGGCCGCCGCGCCGGCCTGTCTCTTGTCGCCGCCGGGTCCGACCGATCCGTTTCGCATGGAGCCCAGCGTGCC
Organism: uncultured Alphaproteobacteria bacterium; assembly: GCA_965372875.1. GTDB lineage: Bacteria > Pseudomonadota > Alphaproteobacteria > CBDVDY01 > CBDVDY01 > CBDVDY01. Next base: position 1,627 of record CBDVDY010000113.1, read on the forward strand.
TGAATCCGGCCGCCCCGAATTCGGACCGAACGTTCGCCTCGACGATCCCGCGTTCATCCATCCCAGCGCGCTGATCTACGGCCGGGTGTCGCTGGCGGAAGGTGCGTCGATGTGGCCCTATTCGGTGATCCGCGCCGAAAATTTCGAGGTCGAGATCGGCCCCTTCACGAACATCCAGGACCACGTGATGATCCACGTCGGTTTCAACTGCGGCACCTATATCGGCGCCTATTGTTCGATCACCCACCACTGCAACATCCACGGCGCGCGCATCGGCGACAATTGCCTGGTCGGCATCAACGCCACCATCATGGACGATTGCGTCATCGGCGATAACTGCATCGTCGCCGGCGGCGCGTTTCTCAAGGAAAAGACCGTGGTGCCCGACAATTCGATCGTCGCCGGAATGCCGGCCCAAATCATCCGCGGGCGCAACAGCTGGGTGGCCAACCGCTTCAACGCGATGCTCTACCACCTGAACGCGCTGCACTACGCCGAGGGCAGGCACCAGGCCTGGGAGGGGCCGGAGTTCGACGCCTTCAGGCGATCCGAGATGGCGCGGCTCCGGGCCGAGTTCGCCGAGCTCTACCCCGAAGGCGGGAAGGCCGCCGCATTATAATACCAACCGGTCATAAAAATGACCGGTTGTATGTTCCCTCAGGCGCCGGGCGGTCGCGTCCGCTCCCTTGGCTGCCTCGCATTGGCTCGGGCGCGCGGTCGCGCTTGCCAGACTGCGATGAGCCAGGCTCATCGCAGTCTGGTGTAAGCCGTCTGGTAGAAATCGATATCCGATCGTAATTCGGACCTCAACCGCCGTAGCTGATGCGGTAGATCACGCCCGCGTAATCGTCCGAAACCAGGAGCGAACCGTCGGGCAGCTCCTTGATGTCGACCGGCCGGCCCCAGGCTTCGCCTCCCTCTAGCCAGCCCTCGGCGAACACTTCCTTCCGCACCGGTTTGCCCTTGTCGTCGAAGCGCACGCGCAGGATGCGATAGCCGAAAGGTTCGGTCCGGTTCCACGATCCGTGCTGGGCCACGAAGGCGTCGCCCTTGTATTCGGCGGGGAACATCTTGCCGCGGTAGAAGTGAATGCCAAGCGATGCGCCATGCGCGCCAAACTTTAAAATCGGCATCGTCGGTTTGGAATCGGGCTTCTTGGCCTCGTAGCCCGGGCTCTTGGTGTCGCCACCGGCATAGTAGGGAAAGCCGAAGAACATGCCCTGCTTGGGCGCGTGGTTGAGCTCGTCGTTGGGCACGTCGTCGCCAAGCCCGTCGCCGCCATTGTCGGTGAAGAACAGCTCGCCGGTCTTGGGATGGAAATCCATGCCGACCGAGTTGCGCACGCCGCGCGCGTAGATTTCGGCGCCGCTGCCGTCGAGATTCATGCGCATGATGGTGCCGGCCGGGTCCTGGACGTCGCAGATATTGCAGGGCGAGCCGACCGCCACGTAAAGCTTTTTGTCCGGGCCGACGGCGAGATAGCGCCAGCCGTGCAGGAATTCGTCGGGCAGGCCCTTGTGGATGGTGGCGACGCGGAACTGGGTATAGATATCGAACTCGGGCGCCGCGTACATGCTGATCTGCGTCTGCTCGGCGATATACAGAAAGCCCGCGTGGAAGGCGATGCCGTTGGGCACCTTGAGGCCCTTGATCACCGGGATCACCTCGTCGGCCACGCGGTCCTTGTTGCGGTCGACGACGGCGTAGACCGTGTCCTGGCGGGTGCCGACGAACAGCACGCCCATCGGCTTGCCCACTGCCATCGACCGCGCCCGCGGCACGCTGGCGTAGATGTCGATCGTGAATCCGGGCGGCAGCTTGAGCTTGGCGAGATTGGCGCGTATCGCCTCGTCCGCGCGCGCGGCGGGCGGAAGCGCGGCACCCGCGAGCCCGAACCACAAAGCGGCCACGGCAGCCGCGATTTTCGCCATCGGTTTCATATTTTTCTCTCCCCCGAATTTTTGCGGTGCCGTTTTTGATCCGCGCGCCCACCTGCCCCCGAGCCTAGCCGAACGCCGGGCGGGAGACAAACCCGCCGTGCGCCGCTACACTTGCCGCGGTTCCGACAGCGCGCCCAAAATCTCCGAAAGCAGGCTCCGATGACCCAGCGGTGGCTCCGCAAGCTCGCCTTTCGTTTCGGCTACGACGTGACGCTGCGCCGCCTGCCGCAGCTCGACACCAAGCGCCGCGCGCTCAAGGTGCCGCGCGACATGCCGGCCGAGTTCGTCGATATCTACGAGCGCTGCCGCGAATACACCATGACCTCGGCCGAGCGCATGTTCGCGCTCTACGAAGGCGTGCGCCACGTGGCCGCGCGCGGCATCGCCGGCGAGTTGGTCGAATGCGGCGTCTGGCGGGGCGGCAGCGCCATGCTGATGGCGATGACGCTGGCGGCGCTGGGCGAAACCGGGCGCAAGATCCGGCTCTACGATACCTTCGCCGGTATGACCCGGCCGGACGCGGTGGACGTGCGCGCGCGCGACGGCTCGGACACCATCTCGCGCTGGCGGCATTTCCAGAAGGGCGACCACAACGAATGGGCCTACGCGCCGCTCGACGAGGTGCGCGCCAACATGGCGGCCACCGGCTTCCCGGCGGAAAACATCCACTATATCCAGGGCGAGGTGGAGAGCACGCTGCCGGCGCGGGCGCCCGAACGCATCGCGCTGTTGCGGCTCGATACCGACTGGTACGCCTCGACCTATCACGAGCTCGTCCACCTGTTCCCGCTGCTCGCGGCGAACGGCGTGCTGCTGCTCGACGATTACGGCTCGTTCGAGGGCGCCAGGAAGGCGGTCGACCAATATCTGGCGGAAAACGAAATCCCGCTCTTCCTGCACCGCATCGATTCCACCGGCCGCATCGCCATCAAGGAGGGGTGAGTGCATGGCGTAGAGAGCCGGGGTCGGCTAATGTCCGCCGGCGGGAGCGATGAAAGCGAGGGGAACATGGCTTTGGAAATGAAAGCGGCGTGCGAGACGTGCGCCGCCGCGCTCGGCCACGGGGACGAGGCTTATATTTGCAGCTTCGAATGCACCTTCTGCGACGCCTGTACGGAAGAGATGGACAATGTCTGCCCCAATTGCGGCGGCGAGCTGCTGCGCCGTCCCCGCCGCAAGCCGGAGAAGTAGGGGGTCATCCGGCCCGGTTTCCGAATAACGCCTCCTCCCCCTTCGAGACGCTTCGCTCCTCAGGGTGAGGAGATTTTTTATTGCCGATATTTTTGGCCTCATCCTGAGGAGGACGCGATAGCGTCCGTCTCGAAGGACGAGGCTGCGGCAATATGCGTGCCTACAGGATCGCGCAGGTCACCAGCAGCATGCCCAGGGTGAACAGAATCGTGAAAATGATCAGGTGCGGCATGGCTCCGCCTAGTTGACCGCCAGCTCGAGCGGCGACTGCGTGAGCGGCGCGCAGCCGTCCGCCGTCACCTCGACCGTCTGCCCCGTCGTCATCGCCAGCCCGGCCGGGCTGTCGAAGATGGTGATGTGGATGAAGAAGACCATGCCGGGCGCCGCCGTCACCGCGTTGCCGTGATAGAACATCGGCCAATCCATCCAGTTGGGCGCGAAGGTGGTGCCGAGGCTGTAGCCGCAGGCGTTGAGCCGGTGCTCCCGGTAGCCCGCGCCGTCGAGCACGCGCGCGTGGGCGTCGAACACGGCGCCGATCGGCTGGCCGGGTTTGAGCGCCGCCTTCGCCGCCGCCAGCGATTCGAGCACCGCTTCGTGCATGGCGCGCTGGCGCGCCGGCGGCGGGCCGATGCGAATGGTGCGCATCAGGCAGGCGTGATAGTGGCGGTAGACGCCGGCGAATTCGAGCGTCAGCTGGTCGTCGTCCGATAGCGTGCGGCGGCCGCTGAAATAGCGGCACAGGAGCGCGTCGGGGCCCGAGCCGATGATGTACTCGTTGCCCGGATAGTCGCCGCCGCCCCGGAACACCGCGCCCTGCATCGCCGCCAATATATCGCCCTCGAAGGCGCCGGCGATGGCCAGCCGGTTGGCCTCGGCCAGCGCGTCGTCGGCCAGCTCGGCGGCGCGGCGGACATAGGCGAGCTCGGCCGGGCTCTTGACCACGCGCAGCCGGCTGACCAGTTCGGACGCGTCCTCGAGCGTAGCGAACCCGTCGAGCGCGGCGGCGAGACGCTGGCCGTTCCTGGCCGTCAGCCCGTAGGCCTCCCACTCCACGCCGAGCCGCCCGCCCCGGCGGCCGTGCCCGTCGAGCATGTCGCGCAGCGCCTCGGCCGGGCTGGCGTCCGCCTCGTCGGTCCAAACGCGGATGTCCTCGATCACCGAGGTATGTCGCGCCTGGCGCAAATCCGGCACCCGGGTCAGCAAGGTCATCGCCCCATCGGCGCCGAGATAGAGGCACTGGAAGAAGACGTAGCCGAAGGTGTCGTAGCCCGTCAGGTAGTACATGCTCTCCTGGCGGAACATCAGCAGCCCGTCGAGGCCGGACTTCGCCATTGCCGCACAGGCAAGCGCCCGCCGCCCGGCCAGTTCTTCCGCGCTGAAATGGATCGCCATGGCCGTTCCCTTTTCCCCGGATTCATCCAGTGAGGCCAAACTAGCCGCGCTTCCCGCGCCATACAATCGCCACAATAAATCGCGATTTCGCCCGGTTTCGGCGCCGTTTCCGCCACATCGCCGGGTTTAGCTCTCCCCTCGCCGCAATGTTGGGGCCGAATCCGGCCCGATCGGAGGAGGAAATCCCATGCAGATCGTTATCTGGGCACAATCGGCGCGGTCGCACTGGCGGCGCTTAAGCCAGACGGGCGCGGAGGGTTGCCGGCCCGTCGCCGTCCCGAGCCATTGGCTCGCGCTTTCAATGGTCCTGTTCGCGCTGCTCACGCTTCTCGCTCCGTCCGGCGCCTGGGGCAAGGAGACCACCATGCCGGCGCCGGTGCGCCTTGCCGACATCAACGCCGGCAGCCTGTTGTTCCGCACCGGCACCGAGGGCGTGTACCTGCCGGCGCCGGCGGTCCGGACCGACGTGCGCATGACCGCCAGCGGCCTGGTCAATCGGGTCGAGGTCAGCCAGCGCTTCTACAATCCGACCGACAAATGGCTCGAGGGCATTTACGTATTCCCGTTGCCCGAGGGCGCGGCGGTCGATCATTTGCGCCTGCGCGTGGGCGGGCGCCTGATCGAAGGCAAGATCAAGAAGCGCGAGGAGGCCAGGAAAATCTACGACCGGGCCAAGGCGGAGGGGCGCAAGGCGTCGCTGATCGAACAGGAACGGCCCAACATCTTCACCAACTCGGTGGCCAATATCGGCCCCGGCGAGGACGTCGTCGTGCAGATCGAGTATCAGGAAACCTTGCGCTACGATCGCGGCGGCTTCTCGCTGCGCTTCCCGATGGTGGTCGGCCCCCGCTACATCCCGGGCGCCTCGCCGGTGACCAATGTCTCGGGCACCGGCTGGGCCGGCAACACGGACCAGGTGCCCGACGCCGACCGCATCACCCCGCCCGTTCTGCACCCGTCCAAGGGCAAGATCAATCCGGTGGCGATCGAGATCGTGCTCGACCCTGGCTTTCCCGTCGCTTATGTGCGCAGCCCCTCGCACAAGATCAGCGTCGCCGAGGAATCCGGCGGCGACAAGCGCACGATCACGCTCGACGGCGGCACGGTGCCGGCCGACCGCGATTTCGTGCTGGAATGGCAACCGGACGTGGGCGCGGCGCCTTCGGCCGGGCTGTTCACCGAGACGCTGGAGAGCCAGACCGGCACGACCTACGTCATGCTGATGATGATGCCGCCGGTGGCGGCGCAACCGGCGGGGTTCGCGCTGCCGCGCGAGGTGATCTACGTCATCGACACCTCGGGCTCCATGGGCGGCGCGTCGATCCGCCAGGCGCGCGAGGCTTTGTCGATGGCGCTCTCGCGCCTGCGGCCCCGGGACAGCTTCAACGTCATCCAGTTCAACAGCGTCACCTCGGTCCTGTTCCCCCGGGCGCGCGCGGCCAACGTCACGGCGGTCGAGGCCGCCCGGAATTATGTCGCCAGCCTCGAGGCTAACGGCGGCACCAACATGCTGCCGGCGCTTCAGCGCGCGCTGGATGTGGGCGCGGAGGCCGCGCCGGGCCGGCTGCGCCAGGTGATCTTCCTGACCGACGGCGCCATCGGCAACGAGGCCGAGCTGTTCCGCGAGGTCAAGTCGCGCCTGGGCCGCAGCCGCCTGTTCACCATCGGCATCGGCTCGGCGCCGAACAGCTATTTCATGAGCAAGGCGGCCGAGTACGGGCGCGGCAGCTTTACCCATATCGGCGATCTGGCCGAGGTTAAGGCGAAGATGTCGGCGCTGTTCGCCAAGCTCGAAGCGCCGGTGATGACCGATATCGCGGTCGCCTTCCCGAACGATCCCAAGGCCGAAGCCTGGCCCCGCATCGTCCCCGACCTCTATCAGGGCGAGCCGGTGGTGGTGGCGGCGCGGCTGACCAAACCCGGCGGCAAGGCGGTGATCACGGGCCGCGTCGGCGGCCAGCCCTGGCGGGTCGAGATGCCGCTCGGCGCCGGGCGCGCGGGCGCCGGAATCGGCGCGCTCTGGGCCAGGCGAAAGATCGCCGGGCTGATGGACGGTCTGCACGAGGGCGCCGATATCGCCGAGGTGAAGCCCAAGGTGACCGAGGTGGCGCTGGCCCATCATCTGGTCAGCAAATTCACCAGCCTCGTCGCCGTCGACGTGACGCCAGGCCGCCCGGCCGACGCCACGCTCGACACCGCGCCGGTGGCGACCAACCTGCCGCACGGCTGGGACTACGACAAGGTGTTCGGCGCCAGCCCCGGCCAGCGCAAGCGCTGGGACCTCAAGCACAAGGCGCAAGCGCC
>CBDVDY010000114.1:0-8441 GCA_965372875.1 uncultured Alphaproteobacteria bacterium
GGCGGCCGCACCGTCGGCGCCGGCGTGGTCGCCAAAATCGTGGAGTAGTTTGCGGGCGCCCTCCGGGCGCTGTTTTTTTTAACGGGTAGCGGTACATGGACAAACAGATTATTCGGATCAAGCTGCGGGCCTTCGATCACCGATTGCTCGACCAGTCGACGAGCGAGATCCTGAATACGGCCAAACGTACGGGCGCGCAGGTTCGCGGCCCGATACCGCTGCCCACGCGGATAGAGCGCTATACCGTGTTGCGCTCGCCGCACATCGACAAGAAGTCGCGAGAGCAGTTCGAGATCCGTACCCACAAGCGGCTGCTCGATATCGTCGATCCGACGCCGCAGACGGTCGATGCGCTCGGCAAGCTCGACCTCGCGTCGGGTGTGCACGTCGATATCAAGCTCAAGGAAGAGACCTGATGCGCACGGGGATCGTGGCACAAAAAAAGGGCATGACCCGAATTTTCGCCGAGGACGGAACCGACGTCCCGGTGACCGTGCTGCATATCGAAAACTGTCAGGTGGTCGCTACCCGCACCATCGAGAAGGACGGCTACACGGCGGTTCAGCTGGGCGTCGGGACGGCCAAGGTGAAGAACGTCGGCAAGGCCCAGCGCGGGCATTTCGCCAAGGCCAAGGTCGAGCCCAAACGTAAGCTGACCGAATTCCGGGTCAGCGACGACGCGCTCCTGGAAGTCGGGGCCGAGCTCAGCGCCGACCATTTCGTGCCCGGACAGTTCGTCGACGTCGCCGGCACCACCATCGGCAAAGGTTTCGCCGGCGCCATTAAGCGGCACGGATTCAAAGGCCTCAGGGCGTCGCACGGGGTATCGGTCTCGCACCGCAGCCACGGCTCGACCGGCCAGTGCCAGGACCCGGGCAAGGTTTTCAAGGGCAAGAAGATGGCCGGTCACATGGGCGACCGCCGCGCGACCGCGCAGAATCTTCGAATTGTCGCCACCGACGTCGAACGCGGAATAATCCTGGTGCGGGGCGCCGTGCCCGGCGCCGAGGGCGGATACGTCGCGGTGACCGACGCGGTCAAGCGCGCCCAGCCCGAAGGCGTGCCCTATCCGGCGGGCCTCAAGGGTGGCGCCGCGGCCGCGCAAGCAGAGGCGCCTGTTGACGAGGCGGCCCCGGCCGAGGAATCGGGCGCCGGCGACAACGCTGGTGGCGGCGCGGGAGGCGACAGCGGTGGCGAGGGGGCCGAGGACTGATGGCCATCAAGTGCATAATCATCGATCTGCAGAACAGGGCGGCCGGCGAGATTTCGCTCAACGAGGCGGTGTTCGGCCTCGACGTGCGCAAGGACCTGCTCGCCCGCATGGTCAATTGGCAGCTCGCCAAGCGCCGCGCCGGCACCCACAAAACCAAGAACGTCAGAGAAATCAGGGGCACGACCAAAAAACCCTTCAAGCAGAAGGGCACGGGCCGCGCGCGTTCCGGCAGCCTCCGCTCACCGCAGAACCGCGGCGGCGCCGTGATTTTCGGGCCCCGGGTGCGCAGCCACGCGTTCGGACTGCCCAAGAAGGTCCGCAAGCTGGCGCTCAGGACCGCGCTCTCGTCGAAGCAGGCGGAGGGCAAGCTGGTGGTGATCGACTCCGCCAAGCTCAAGGCGCCGAAGACCAAGGAATTGAGCGACAGTATCGCCAAGCTCGGATGGCAATCGGCCCTGATTATCGACGGGCCCGAAATCGACGCCAACTTCGCCAAGGCGGTTTCGAACCTGCCGAGAATCGACATTCTGCCGCAACAGGGCGCCAATGTTTACGATATCCTGCGCCGCGACACTCTGGTGCTCACCAAGGACGCGGTACAGCACCTGGAGGCGCGCCTGACATGAGCAGGGGACGTTCACGCGTGGCGGTCGCCACCAAAGTCGGGCCGGAACGGCGCCACGATATTATTCGGGCGCCGATCATCACGGAAAAGTCCACCCTGGGCTCGGAGCACGGCCAGGTGACGTTCCGGGTGGCCAAAGACGCCAGCAAGCCGGAGATCAAGGCCGCCATCGAGGTGCTGTTCGGCGTCAAGGTCAAGGCCGTCAATACGCTCAGGCAAAAAGGCAAGATCAAGGTCTTTCGCGGCCGCCGCGGCAAGCGCCCGGACTACAAGAAAGCGATCATCACGCTCGAGGAAGGGCAGACGATCGACGTGACGACGGGGGTATAGGCGATGGCGCTCAAGACTCATAAGCCGATGACCCCGGGCATGCGCGGGCTGGTGCTGGTCGACCGTTCCGAATTGTATAAGGGCAAGCCGGTCAAGAAGCTGACCGAGGGCCTGACCAAGAGCGGCGGACGCAACAACATGGGCCGCATCACCGCCCGGCGGCAGGGCGGCGGCCACAAGCGCCGGTATCGCAAGATCGACTTTTTGCGGCGCAAGTTCGACGTGTCGGCGACGATCGAACGCATCGAGTACGATCCGAACCGCACCGCCTTCATCGCGCTGCTGAATTACGACGACGGCGAGCAGTCCTATATCCTGGCGCCCCAGCGGGTTAAGGCGGGCGACAAGATAATCGCCGGCGAGAACGTCGATATCAAGCCGGGCAACGCGCTGCCGCTGCAGCGCATTCCGGTCGGCACGATCGTCCACAACGTCGAGCTCAAGCCGGGCAAGGGCGGCCAGCTGGCGCGTTCGGCCGGCACCTATCTGCAGCTCGTCGGCCGCGACGCCGGTTACGCGCTGCTGCGGCTCGGCTCGGGCGAGATGCGCATGGTGCGGGCCGAATGCATGGCCACGATCGGCGCCGTTTCCAATCCGGATCAGCAGAACATCAAGCTCGGCAAGGCCGGGCGGAACCGCTGGCTGGGCAAGCGCCCGTCGGTCCGCGGCGTGGCCATGAACCCGGTCGACCATCCGCACGGCGGCGGCGAGGGCCGCACCTCGGGCGGCCGCCATCCGGTGACGCCCTGGGGCAAGCCGACCAAGGGCAAGCGCACCCGCAGCAACAAGAAGACCGACCGCCTGATCATCCGGCGCCGGCGCAAGAAGTAGAGGAGAGAGGACGTGGCCCGCTCGGTTTGGAAAGGCCCCTTCGTCGACGGCTATCTCTTGAAGAAAGCGGAGAAGTCGCGCGCCTCCGGGCGCAACGACGTGATCAAAACCTGGTCGCGGCGCTCGACCGTCCTGCCGCAGTTCGTGGGGCTGACCTTCGGCGTCCATAACGGGCAAAAATTCGTGCCCGTGCTGGTGACCGAAAACATGATCGGTCACAAGTTGGGCGAGTTCGCGCCGACCCGCACGTTCCATGGCCACGCCGCCGACAAGAAGGCGCGGAGGGCTTAGGGCAATGGGCAAGTCGAAAGCGGCCCGCCGGGTCGAGGACAACGAGGCAATGGCCTATTCGCGGCTCATGCGCGTGAGCCCGCGCAAGCTCAACCTCGTCGCCCAGACCATCCGCGGCAAGAACGCGGACGCGGCGCTGGCGGTGCTGGCCTTTTCGCGCCGGCGGATCGCCGACGACGTGCTCAAGGTGCTGCAATCGGCGATCGCCAACGCCGAAAATAACCACCAGCTCGACGTCGACCGGCTTTTCGTCGCCGAGGCCACGGTCGGCCGTTCGATGGTGATGAAACGGTTTCGCGCCCGCGCCCGCGGCCGGGTCGGCCGTATCGAGAAGCCGTTCAGCAACCTCACGGTCATCGTCCGTGAGCGGGAGGAGACAGCCTAATGGGTCAAAAGGTAAATCCGATCGGGCTGCGGCTCGGCATCAACCGCACCTGGGATTCGCGCTGGTACGCCGACGCGGGCTATGCCGACCTTCTGCACCAGGATTTGAAGCTGCGGCGCTATCTCTTCGATCGGCTGTCGCAGGCCGGGGTCAGCAAGGTGGTGGTCGAGCGGCCGGCCAAAATGGCCCGCATCACCATTCATACGGCCCGGCCCGGCGTGGTCATCGGCAAAAAGGGCCAGGACATCGAAAAACTGCGCGCCGACATCGCCAAAATGACCGAGAGCGACGTGCATCTGAACATCGTCGAAATTCGCAAGCCCGAAATCGACGCCAAGCTGGTGGCCGAGAACATCGCCCAGCAGCTGATGCGGCGCGTCGCCTTTCGCCGCGCCATGAAGCGGTCGGTACAGTCGGCGATGCGGCTTGGCGCCCAGGGCATCCGCATCAATTGCGGCGGCCGCCTGGGCGGCGCCGAGATCGCGCGCATGGAATGGTATCGCGAAGGCCGGGTGCCGCTGCACACGCTCAGGGCCGACATCGACTACGGCGTTGCCACGGCGAATACCACCTACGGCACCTGCGGCGTCAAGGTGTGGGTCTACAAAGGCGAAATCATGGCCCACGACCCGATGGCGCAGGACAAGCGCGCCGTCGAACAGCAGCCGCAACGCTGAACCGGCGGTACGAAGGACATTAGAGGGACGGCATGCTCAGCCCCAAACGCACAAAGTACCGGAAACAGCACAAGGGCCGTATTCACGGCCACGCCAAGGGCGCCTCGACGCTCAATTTCGGTGCCTATGGGTTGAAGGCGGCCGCTCCCGCGCGCATCACCGCGCGCCAGATCGAGGCCGCGCGCCGCGCCATTACCCGCCATATGAAGCGCGCCGGACGGGTCTGGATCCGCATCTTTCCGGACGTGCCGGTCAGCATGAAGCCGGCCGAAGTGCGGCAGGGCAAGGGCAAGGGCAACCCCGAATACTGGGCCGCCAGGGTCAAGCCGGGCCGTATCATGTTCGAGGTCGACGGCGTGCCGCGGGACGTGGCGCGCCGGGCGTTCGAGCTGGCCGCCGCCAAGCTGCCGATCAAGACGCGTTTCGTGGCCCGCCTCGGCGAGGGAAGCAAGCGATGAAAGCAGCCGATGTTCGCGTCAAGACCGAGGACGAGCTGGCCAAGGAGATTGGCGACTTGAAGAAGGAGCAGTTCAATCTGCGCTTCCAGCGCGCCAGCGGACAGCTCGAGAACACGGCGCGGGTGCGCCAGGTGCGCCGCGATATCGCGCGCGTCAAGACGATACTCCACGAAAAACAGACGGCGAGCTAGGAGACCGAGGATGCCAAGGCGAACCGTGCAGGGAACCGTGGTCGGCGACAAGGGCGACAAGACCATCGTCGTACGCGTCGAGCGGCGCATCAAGCACCCGCTCTACAAGAAGTACATCGTCCGGTCGAGCAAGTTCATGGCGCATGACGAAACGAACGTACACAAGATTGGCGATGTCGTCCGGATCAGGGAATGCAGGCCGCTGTCGAAGCGCAAGCATTGGGAAGTGGTCGCAGGGGCCAAATAGCGGTTAACGAGAGTCAAGCGTCATGATTCAGATGCAAACAAGATTGGATGTCGCGGACAACTCCGGCGCGCGCAAGGTGCAGTGCATCAAGGTGTTGGGCGGCTCCAAGCGCAAGACCGCTTCGGTAGGCGACGTGATCGTGGTCTCGGTCAAGGAAGCGATCCCCCGCGGGCGGGTCAAGAAGGGCGATATCCACCGCGCGGTGATCGTGCGCACGGCCAAGGAAATCCGCCGCAACGACGGCACCACGATCCGGTTCGACCGCAATGCCGCGGTGCTGATCGACCCCCAGGGCGAGCCCATCGGCACGCGTATCTTCGGGCCGGTTACGCGCGAGCTGCGCGGCAAGCGGTACATGAAGATCATCTCGCTGGCCCCGGAAGTATTGTGAGCGGGAGCGGAGCATGGCGACGAAAACGAAAACGAAAGTGAAAATGAAGGTCAAGAAGGGCGATCAGGTCATCGTCATCACCGGCCGGGACAAGGGCAAGCGCGGCGACGTGCTGCGCGTGCTTCCGAATAAGCGGCGGCTCATCGTGCGCGGCGTCAACATCGTCAAGCGCCACACGCGGCCGGCCGCGGGCCAGACCGGCGGCATCGTCGAGAAGGAGGTGTCGATCCACGTCTCGAACGTTTCCCTGGTCGACCCGAAATCGGACGGTCCGACCAAGGTTGGTTACAAGTTCCTCGACGGCGGCCGCAAGGTACGCTTTGCCCGCGCGTCGGGCGAAATGATCGATTGATGGGTGGTGCCGCCGTGATCAGATTACGCGAGCAATATAGGGACGTCGTCAAACCGGGCCTGATCGAGGAATTCGGTTACACCAACGACTTGCAGGTGCCGCGCCTCTCCAAGGTGATCGTCAATATGGGCGTTGGCGAGGCGGTGCAGGATTCCAAGAAAATCGACGCCGCGGCGGGCGAGCTTACCCTGATCTCGGGGCAAAAGCCGATCGTCATCAAGGCCAAGAAATCCGTCGCGACTTTCAAGTTGCGCCAGGGTATGCGAATCGGCTGCAAGGTCACGCTCCGGCGCGACCGCATGTACGAATTCGTCGATCGCCTGGTGACCATCGCGTTGCCGCGCGTGCGCGATTTCCGGGGTTTGAGCCCGAAGAGCTTCGATGGGCGGGGCAACTTTGCGCTTGGTCTCAAGGAGCAGATCGTCTTCCCCGAGATCGATTACGACAAGATCGACGAGATTCGCGGCATGGATATCGTCGTGGTGACCACGGCGAAGACCGACGACGAAGCCCGGGCTTTGCTCAAGGGCTTCGACTTCCCATTCGGAGATTGACCGCCTAGCGGAGAAAAATGCATGGCAAAGAAAAGCGCCATTGAACGGAACAAAAAGCGGATCCGCCTGATCGAGAAGAGCATGGCGAAGCGGACCGCGTTGAAGGCAATCGCCTGCGATCGCACGCTGCCGCCGGAGGATCGCTTCAGCGCGCGGCTCAAGCTGGCCGAGCTGCCGCGCAACGGTTCACCGGTCCGCGCGCGCAATCGTTGCTTGCTTACCGGACGGCCGCGCGGGAACTACCGCAAATTCAAGATTTCGCGTATCGCGCTGCGTGAATTGGCGTCGCAAGGCCAAATTCCGGGCATGGTCAAGGCGAGTTGGTAAAGGGAGAACCGGGACGATGTCGATGACCGACCCCCTCGGGGACATGTTGACCAGGATTCGCAACGGCCAGCACGTGGGCAAGGAGATCGTGGCGACGCCCGCCTCGCGGCTCCGGCGCGGCGTGCTCGAGGTGCTCGAGCGCGAGGGCTATATCCGCGGTTTCAGCGAGGAAGAGCTTCGCCCTGGCCTCAGGCAGTTCAAGGTCGAACTGAAATATTACGATGGCCGGCCGGTGATCAAGGAAATCGCCCGCGTCTCGACGCCGGGCCGTCGGGTCTATTCCAAGATCAAGGATCTCAACAAAATCTATGGCGGGCTCGGCATTTCCATCCTCTCCACGCCGCGCGGCGTGCTTTCCGACAACGACGCGCGCGCCCAGAACGTGGGCGGCGAAGTGCTGTGCCGGGTATTCTGAGCAACCGATAGTTTGATCGAATTGGTGAAGATATGTCGCGCGTAGGAAAAAGTCCGGTTGTTGTGCCAAGTGGCGTCGAAATCCGTGTCGACGGCGCGATGGTGACGGCGAAGGGAAAGCAGGGCGAGCGCAGCCTCACCGTGACCGACGACGTGGTGGTCTCGCTCGAGGACAACAATTTGTGGGTCAAGCCGACCAGAAACAGCAAGCACGCGCGCGCCATGTGGGGCACGACGCGCAGTCTGTTGAACGGTCTCGTCATTGGCGTCGACGAAGGATTCACCAAGGCGCTCGAGATCAACGGCGTGGGCTACCGCGCCGCGGTGGAAGGCAAGGTTCTCAACCTGCAGCTCGGCTATAGCCACGAGATCAAGTTTCCGATCCCGGACGGGATCAAAATCACGGCGGATCGGGCCTCGATCACCGTCAGTGGCGCCGACAAGCGACAGGTCGGCCAGGTGAGCGCTGAAATCCGGGCCTTCCGGCCGCCCGAGCCCTACAAGGGCAAGGGCATCCGCTACAAGGACGAAATCGTCATCCGCAAGGAAGGCAAAAAGAAGTAGGACGGCTCTCGGGCCGCGAAAGGGACCCGTTGTCATGTTGACCGCACAAGAACTCTTTCAGCGCCGCAAAAAGCGGGCGCGCCAGCAACTCGCGAAAAATTCGCGGGGCCGGACGCGCCTGTCGGTCTTCCGTTCGAACAAGCACATCTACGCCCAGGTCATCAACGACGTCGACGGCGTTACCTTGGCCGCGGCGTCGACCATGGACAAGGATTTGCGCGGCAAGCTGAAACACGGCGGCAACATCGACGCGGCCAAGGCGGTCGGCCAACTGGTCGCGGACCGGGCCCGCGCCGCCGGCGTCACCGAGGTCGTTTTCGATCGCGGCCCGTATATTTTTCACGGCCGGGTGAAGGCCCTGGCCGACGCCGCCCGCGAGGGCGGCCTGTTGTTCTAAGGAGAATCGATTTTGGCACGACCACAGAGAGGCCGCCGCGACTCGTTCCAACGCGAAGAAGGCGAGATCGCCGAGAAGCTGGTCAGCATCAATCGCGTCGCCAAGGTGGTGAAGGGCGGCCGCCGGTTCGGCTTCGCCGCGCTGGTTGTCGCCGGTGACGGCAAGGGCCGCGTCGGCCACGGCTCCGGCAAGGC
>CBDVDY010000115.1:0-8384 GCA_965372875.1 uncultured Alphaproteobacteria bacterium
CACGGTGATGGCCAAGCGCGCGGTGGCCGCCGCCGGCTGACAACCGGTCCGACATGCGGAAAAATACGGCCGGGCGCGGCGGCGCGTCCGGCCGTTTTTTTCTTTGGCTATTTTTCTTTGGCCAATTTTCTCGGGGCCTGTTCCCGTTCGGCCGGCATTCGCGGTAGTCTCCGCCCATGAGTGACGAGATCCCGCCGCCCCGGCGCGGCCGCTGGTTTGCCCGCCTCGCCGCGACTATCCTTGTCGGCCTCGTCGCCATCGCCGCGGCAGCCTGGTTCGGCCGCGCGACCCTCGCCGAACCGGTGTTCGCGTTTCTCCTGCGCGCCGAGGGCCTGCCGCCGGCTTTTATGAACGTCGCCGAGATCGGGCTCGAAGGCGCGCGGATCACCGATCTTCGGTTCGGCGCCGACCGCGTGCTCGATATCGAGGAGATCACCGCCCGATACACGATCACCGGTTTCGCCTCCGCCCGGCTCGAGGAACTGGTGGTCTCGGGCGCCCGCCTCAAGATCACCGTCGGCGCCGCCGGCACGTCCTTCGGCTCGCTCGACGCTCTGCTCGCCGGCGGCGGCCGTTCCGGCGATGGCGCGGCGCCTTCCTTCCCGCCAGTCGAGTTGCGCGATTCCCGTATCATCGCCGAGACGCCGTTCGGCCGGTTTGCGCTGGCCGCCAACGGCTCGGTGCGGCCCACCCCGGACCAGGGCGTGCAGATCGCCATCGACGTCGCCTTAGCGACACCGATGGGGCCGCTGACCGGGCGTCTGGTGGCGCAGCGTGGCCGGCAAGGCCGGATTGTCGGCGGCTTCGGCCTGGCCGAAGGCGCGCTTTCCTGGCAGGCGGCCGCGGGCGACGGCCTCACGGGTTGGATCGCCTTCGATGGCGGTGGCGGCAATCCGCCCGAAATCGCGGGACAATTTCAGGCCCAGCGCCTGACGCTGGCCGGCGCCCGCTTCGACGAGCCCCGGTTCGCGCTCGATCTCGACGGCGACCGGCTCCGCGTCTCGACTCACTTGCGGGCGGCCAACGGCGGCGCGGGCCTCGATCTCTCGGCCGACGCCGACCTCACCACCGCGCCGATGGTCATCCAGGCCGAGGGAACCGCCTACGGCACCGGCGATTCCGAACCGTGGCGGGCCTGGAACCTGCCGCCGCTGACCGACGGCACGGCTGAATTCGCGCTGACGCTTTCGGGCTCGCCGGCGGCGCTCGAGGGCGGCTTCACGGCGCGCCTCGCGGCCACGGACGCGTCCCTTGGCGAGCTCGCCCTGAGCCAGCCGCGGGCGGCGCTAAATGGCGCGCTATCGCTGCTCGGCGGTGTGTTGAAGGTGCGCGCGGCCCAGGGCTCCACGCTGGCCGCCGCCTCCGTCCGGCCGATTCCGGACGTGGTCATCGCCGGCCCGTTGGAATTGGCGCTGGATTCCGGCGCCGGGCCGCTGCTCGAGATCGACCTGCGCGATGCCGCGCGCCTGCCGCTGCGCTACGATCTCCGCCTTGACCCCAGCCCGTTCCGCGCGACGATCGCCGGCCTTGCCGGGAAAAAAGTAACGTTCACCGGGCGCACGCCGCGAATCGCCATCGTTGGCACGGGCGAAGCGACGGGCGAGGCGTTTGAGGCCGAAATCACGGCGACAGGCGGGATTGCGGCCATTCCGGCCTATGGGTTGCGATTGGAGGGCATCGGGGCGAAGGCGCGGCATGTCCAGCCGGCGCCCTCCTCCGGCCGCCTCGCAAGCTTCCGCGTCGATCGCCTGCTGCTCGACGGCAAGCCCCGCCCGGTGGTGCCGCTCAGCCTCGACGGCAGCGTCGACAGAGAAGGCGGCACGCTGACGTTCTCGGCCCGGCTGCGCGACCAGAGCGATCACATCGCGCTGCGGATCGATGGCACGCACGACCCGGCGGCGGGATCGGGCGAGGCGCGCCTATCGCTTGCCCCCCTCGCCTTCGCGCCCGGCCTGTTGCAACCCGGAGATTTGTTTCCCGCCATCGGGAAAACCGTCACCGAAGCGGCCGGCCGGGTCGCCGCCACCGGCACCGCGCGATGGTCGGAATCAGGCCCGCAAGCCCGCGCTTCCATCCCGATCGAGGATTTATCGCTCACGCTGGAGGGCGTGAAGTTCGAAGGATTGAGCGGCACCTTGAATTTCGACAGCGGCACGGACGCCCCGCCCATGCAGACGCTTTCGATCGCCCGTCTGGATCTTGGCCTGCCGCTGCGCGATGGACGGGTGCGTTTCCGGATCACGCCAAAGCTGGTCTTCGAGGTCGAGGAAATGACCTGGGCTCTGGCCGGCGGCCGCGTGTTCGCGCGCGATCTCGTCATCGACCCCTTCGCCGAGAAGCGCGCCATCGTGCTGCAGGCCAAGGATATCGACGTCGGCCAGCTCCTGGCCCACGCCGGGACCGAGACCGTCTCGGCCACCGGGCGGCTGGGCGGCCGCATCCCCATCGAGATCATCGGCGGCCAGGTGGCGATTCGCGACGGCCTGCTGGAGACCGCGGCGCCGGGCATCATCCGCTACAAGCACAACGTGCCGGCCGAGGAGGTGTGGAAGTCCCGGCCCGAAATCGCGCTGATGATCCAGGCGCTGGAGAACTTCCACTACGAGCGGGTCGGCATGATTATCAACCAGGAACCCGGCGGCGAAGCCCTGATCGCCCTTCAAATCCGGGGTAAGAATCCCGATCTAATGAAAGGCAAGCCGTTCGTGTTGAACCTGAATATTAGCGGCAATCTTGTCGAAATCGTCGGCTGCTTTGTCGAGGGCTATTGTTCGGCCGAGGAAATCGGCCAAATGATACTTCAATTCTTCGAGTAAGGCGCGCATGATGCGCACCGCCCACCGGCGGCAACCAGTGGCGGCAACCAGTGGCGGCAATATGGGCGCAAAAGGAGGATCATCGGTGACAACGCACCCTTCGCGATCCGGCATGGCCGGCTCTTTCGCCATGTTGTTCGGACTGGCGCTGTTCGCCGCCGGCTGCGCGCCGACGGTCAAGATCGAAGCGCCGGACAAACCCATCATCATCAACGTCAACGTCCGGATCCAGATCGAACGGGACGTCGACGCCCTCCTCGAGAAGGACGAGTAGGTCGAGAAGATGAGCCACGGGAGAAAATCAATGCCGATCACACGCCGTATTTTCCTGACCGCTTTCCTTGCCGCCATGGCGCTCGGGGCCGTGCTCTCCACGCCGCCCGCGATCGCGGGACCGGTCGGCGACGCCAAGGCCGCCGGGCTGGTGGGCGAGCGGCCCGACGGCTATCTCGGCGTCGTCAAGCCGGGCGCCGAGGGTCTGGTGAATCAGACCAACGCGCGCCGGCGCGGCGAATACCAGGCCATCGCCAAGAAGCGCGGCAGCAGCCTGGCGGCGGTCGAGAGCGTCGCGGGCCGGAAACGCATGGCCGCCTCGCCACCCGGCAGCTTCGTGTTTTCGGGTGGAAAATGGGTGCGACGATAGCACCGGACCCGCGCCCCGTCCGGCCCGCCGACCCGGTAAATCGGAGCCGCGAGCGATGAAGCTTCCCGCCTCCGTTGACGATACGGCCAGCCTGCTGCGCGCCGGCAACTACGTTTCCGACCGTTCGCTGGCGACCGCGGTCTATCTGTCGCTCTCGCTCGGCCGCCCCTTGTTCCTGGAGGGCGAGGCCGGCGTCGGCAAGACCGAGATCGGGCGAGTGCTGTCGGCGACCCTGGGCCGCCGGCTGATCCGGCTGCAATGCTACGAGGGGCTGGATGCCGCCGGCGCGGTTTACGAGTGGAACTATGCCCGCCAGATGATCGAGATCCGCCTGGCCGAGGCCGCCGGCGAGGCCGACCGCGAAACCCTCGGCGGCGACGTGTTCGACGAACGCTTCCTGATCAAGCGGCCGCTGCTGCAGGCGCTCGAGGGCGACAAGGCGGGACCGCCGGTCCTCCTGATCGACGAGCTCGACCGCGCGGACGAGCCGTTCGAGGCCTATCTGCTCGAGGTGCTGGCGGATTTCCAGATCACCATCCCCGAGATCGGCACCATCAAAGCCAAGGAGCCGCCGATCGTGGTGATCACCTCGAACCGCACGCGCGAGATTCACGACGCGCTGAAACGGCGCTGCTTTTACTACTGGGTCGATTATCCCGACGCCGAGCGCGAGCTGGAGATCCTGGCCGTCAAGGCGCCGGAGGCCGGGCCGGATTTGAGCCGGCAGGTGGTCGCCTTCGTCCAGAAGCTGCGCGAGCGCGACCTGTTCAAGCTGCCGGGCGTGGCCGAGACCATCGACTGGGCGCACGCGCTCGTTCAGCTCGACGTCATCGCGCTCGACCGGAAAAGCGTCGATTCGACGCTGGGCACGCTGCTGAAATACCAGGACGATATTGCCCGCATCCGCGGCAGCGAAGCCGTCGCCATTCTCGACCAGATGAAAATCGAGATGGCCGCGGCGCGGCACTAGGACGTGACCCCGCTCGACGAATTTTCGACGCCCCCGCCCGGCGCGCCGGCCGGCGGCCCATCCGGTGGAGGCGGCGGCGGACGCCTATCGGCCAACATCATGCATTTCGCGCGCGTCCTGCGCGCCGCCGGACTGCCGATCGGGCCGGGCCGGGTGCTCGACGCGATCCGCGCCGTGCGCGCCGTCGGCGTCGCCGACCGCGAGGATTTTTACTGGACGCTGCACGCGGTGTTCGTCAACCGGCGCGACCAGCGCGAGCTGTTCGATCAGGCCTTCCACGTCTTCTGGCGCAACCCGCAAATCCTCGAGAAGATGATGAGCATGGTGCTGCCCAGCATCCGGGTGCCGCCCAGCGAGGACGACGAGGAAATGAACCGGCGCCTGGCCGAGGCGCTGCGGGGCGGCGACACGCCCGGCGGCGACGAGGGCCAGGAACAAGACGAGGCCGAGCAGGAGTTCGACGCGGTCCTGACCTGGTCCGACCAGGAAATCCTGCGCGAAATGGATTTCGAAAAGATGTCGGGCGAGGAGGTGAGGCGCGCCAAGGCGGTCATCGCCAGCATGCGGCTGCCGATCATGCGGCTGCCGACCCGCCGCTTTTACCCCGATCCATCGGGCCGCCGCATCGACATGCGGGCGACGCTCCGGGCCAGCCTGCGCTCGGGCGGGCACGACATTCCGCTGGCCCGCCGCAAGCGCCGCCGGCGGCATCCGCCCTTGGTGATCCTCTGCGACATATCCGGCTCGATGAGCCGCTATTCGCGCATGCTGCTGCATTTCATGCACGCCGTGACCAACGATCGCGACCGGGTGCATACGTTCCTGTTCGGCACGCGGCTGACCAACGTCACCCGCCATTTGCGCCACCGGGACGTCGACGTGTCGCTCGAACGCGTCGGCCGGGCCGCCGACGACTGGTCGGGCGGGACCCGCATCGGCAGCTGCCTGGCCGAGTTCAATTTTCACTGGTCGCGGCGGGTGCTGGGCCAGGGCGCGGTGCTGCTGCTGATCACCGACGGGCTCGACCGCGAGGGCGGCGAGGGATTGGCGGTCGAGATGGAGCGCCTGCACAAATCCTGCCGGCGGCTGATCTGGCTCAATCCGTTGTTGCGCTACGAGGGGTTTGAGCCAAAATCCATGGGTATGCGGGCGATCATGCCGCACGTGGACGATTTTCGCACGATCCACAATCTCGAGAGCCTCGAGGATTTGGCCGAAGCACTGGGCCGCCCGGGTTCGCGGCGCGAGGAAGGAGTGAGCAGATGGCTGGAGACGATGCATTGACCCCGGAATCCGGCCTTGGCCAGGCCGGCGACATATTGGCGACCGCCGCCGAATGGCGGGACGCGGGCAAGGACGTGGCGCTGGCCACCGTGGTCAGCACCTGGGGCTCGTCGCCGCGCCCGGTCGGCAGCCAACTCGCGGTCGACGACAAGGGCGCGTTCGTGGGCTCGGTCTCGGGCGGCTGCGTCGAGGGCGCGGTGGTGCACGAAGCGCTCGACGTGATCGCCGGCGGCAAGCCGCGCCTCTTGGAGTTCGGCGTCACCAACGAGGACGCCTGGGAAGTCGGGCTCGCCTGCGGCGGCAAGATCCAGGTTTTCGTCGAGCGGCTGGAATGAAGCGCGAATACGCCGACGCCGCCCTTGCCGCCCGCGCCGGCGGCGGCCCGGTGGCGCTGCTCACCGACATGGAAACCGGGGCGCAAAGTATCGTCCGCGCCGAGGGTGCCTCGGGCGATCTGAGCCTCGACGATGCCGCGCTGGCGGCCGCGCGCCAAGCCGTCATCGACGACCTCAGCGGCACCATCGAATTCGGCGGCGGCCGGCTTTTCGTGCACGTCTTCAACGCGCCCCTGCGCATGATCATCGTCGGCGCGGTGCATATCGCCCAGGCGCTGGCGCCGATGGCCGGGATCGCCGGCTATGCCGTGACCGTCATCGACCCGCGCGGCGCCTTCGCCACCGAGGCGCGCTTTCCCGGCGTCACGCTTTCCGAGGACTGGCCGGACGAAGCCATGGCAGCGTTGGCGCCGGACGCGCGCACAGCAGTCGTCACGCTTACCCACGATCCCAAGCTCGACGACCCGGCGCTCGAAATCGCACTCAAATCGGAGGCCTTCTACATCGGCTGCCTGGGCAGCAAGAAGACCCATGGCGCGCGCCTCAACCGCCTGACGCGCATGGGCTTCGGCGAGGCCGATCTGGCCCGCATCCACGGGCCGCTGGGGCTGCCGCTCGGCGGCAAGTCGCCGGCCGAAATCGCCCTCGCCGCGATGGCCCAGATCACCCAAATCCTGCACGGGCGCGAGGCCGCGTGAAGTTCGGAGCGATCCCGCTGGCCGAGGCCGAGGGCGCGATCCTGGCGCACAGCCAGCGCGTCGGCGAGCATAAGCTGAAGAAGGGCCGGGTGCTTTCGGCCCGGGACGTTGCCGCGCTCGCCGAGGCCGGCTACGCGACGGTGGTGGCGGCGCGGCTCGATCCGTCCGACATCGGCGAGGACGACGCGGCCGCCACCGTGGCCGCTTCGGTCGCCGGCGAGAACGTCGCCGCCAGCCGGGCCTCCACCGGCCGCAGCAATCTGTACGCGGAAGTCCGCGGGCTCGCCGTGATCGATCCGGCGCGCGTCGACCGCCTGAACGGCGTCAGCGAGGCGCTCACCATCGCCACCCTGCCGCCGTTCGAGCTTGTCGAGGCGGGCCAGATGGTGGCCACCGTCAAGGTCATCACCTTTGGGCTCGACTCGCACGTGGTCGAGGCCGGCGCGCAGATCGCCCGCGAGGACAGCCCGCTGGTGCGCGTCGCCGCGCTTCGCCAGGCCGCCGTGGGGCTGATCCAGACAAGGCTGCCCGGGATCAAGGAGAGCGTGCTCGACAAAACCACCGGAACCACGCGCGCCCGGCTCGATGCCCTGGGCAGCAAACTGACCCGCGAGATCCGTTGCGGCCACGCCGAGGATGACGTCGCCGCGGCGCTGGCGGAACTGGGCGACGCGGGCTGCGACATCGCCCTGGTGCTCGGCGCTTCGGCCATGGTCGACCGGCGCGACGTGGTGCCCACCGCGCTCGTCCGGGCCGGCGGAACCGTCGAGCATTTCGGCATGCCGGTCGATCCCGGCAATTTGATCATGCTGGCGCGGCTCGGCGGCATGCGGGTGCTGGGGCTGCCGGGCTCGGCCCGCTCGCCACGGCTGCACGGCTTCGACTGGGTGCTGCGCCGGCTGCTCGCCGGCGTTCCGGTTACGGGTCGCGAACTCATGGGCATGGGCGTGGGCGGCCTGTTGAAGGAAATCCCCAGCCGTCCCCTGCCCCGCGCCAAGGCCGCCCCGCCGCCGGAACAGCACGACCGCGAGGCAAATGCCAGCCCGGCGCCCCCGCGCGTCGCCGCCCTGGTGCTGGCGGCCGGGCGTTCGCGCCGCATGGGGCCGATCAACAAGCTGCTCGCCGACATCGACGGCGTGCCGATGGTCGCCCGCGTGGTCGACGCGGCCCTGGAATCACGGGCCGCGCCCGTCATCGTGGTCACCGGGCACGAAGCCGAACGGGTGCGGCGGGCGCTTTCCGGCCGCGACGTGGAATTCGTCGAGAACGAGGACTACCGCGCCGGGCTCAGCACGTCCCTGCGGCGCGGCCTGGCGGCGCTGGGCGGCGATTTGGACGGCGTTCTGGTCTGCCTCGGCGACATGCCGCGCCTCGCCGGCGCGCACCTCGACCGCCTGATCGCCGCCTTCGACCCGGCCGGGGGACGCACCATTTGCCTGCCCACCTTCGGCGGCAAGCGCGGCAACCCGGTCCTCTGGGCGCGCCGTTATTTCGCCGAGATGCAAGAGGTCGCGGGCGACGTCGGCGCGCGGCACCTGATCGGCGAGCACGAAGACGCCGTGTTCGAGGTCGAGATGGACGACGAGGGCGTGCTCGTGGACGTCGATTCGCCGGCCGCCCTGACCGCGATCCACGGCG
>CBDVDY010000116.1:0-8383 GCA_965372875.1 uncultured Alphaproteobacteria bacterium
GCCGAGCCCCCCAGATATTGCAAGAGCGCCCCGGAGTCCCAAGATTAAGGGTCCGGCAAATCGACATTGACATCCACCATGCGCGACGGTACCGGTTCGATCTTTCAGCGTGCCCAGGTGGCGGAATTGGTAGACGCGCAGGTTTCAGGTACCTGTGACCGCAAGGTCGTGGAAGTTCGAGTCTTCTCCTGGGCACCATCTTTTCACCCGATCCGGCGATCCGAACGCGAGTAGGGAGTTTCAGCATCCTGGCCCCCAAGGCGACCATCAAGTTGCACGACGGCGATCTCCCCGACGGGGTGTCGTTCGGCCCCGTGGTCGCCATCGATACCGAGACCATGGGGTTGGATCCGCACCGCGACCGGCTGTGCCTGGTGCAACTGTCGGCCGGCGACGGCACCTGCCATCTCGTTCGGTTCGGCAAGGGAGCCATCCAGGCGCCGCGGCTGGCGGCGCTGCTGGCCGACACCACGGTGATCAAGTTGTTCCATTTTGGCCGCTTCGATATTGCCATGTTGCGCAAATACCTGGGCGGCCCGTGCGAGCCGGTTTACTGCACCAAGATCGCATCCCGCCTCGTTCGCACCTTCACCGACCGTCACGGCCTGAAGGATTTGTGCCGCGATCTACTGGGCGTGGATTTGTCGAAACAACAGCAATCCTCGGATTGGGGCGCGGACGAGTTGAGCGCGGAACAACTGAAGTACGCGGCGTCGGACGTGCTGCACCTGCACGCGCTGAAGGAGAAGCTCGACGAGATGCTGGCCCGCGAGGGCCGCGCCGAGCTGGCCGACGCCTGTTTCCGCTTCCTGCCGACGCGCGCCGAACTCGACCTCGCGGGTTGGCGGGAGCAGGATATTTTTCACCACTAAATCGCGCGCCAGGAACATCGGCTCAACTGCCCGGGCGATTGATTTGACGGTCGATACAACGCGTTGCATACTGAACATGATCCTGTTACCTAGCGGCCCACCGGGGGAGGGATTCGTGCACGCGGCGGGCAAAGGCCGAGCGCGGATGTTTACCCTATGATCGATCGGTAGCGCCGATGAAGACACGGTCCAAATCGGATGCGGTGGACCCGGACATTCGCGCCGCGGAACGCGTGTTGCGGCTCGAGGCCCAGGGCATTCACGCCCTCGCGGATTCCCTGGACGCGGGAATTGGGACGGCATTCGACCTGTTTGCCGGCATCACCGGGCGGGTGGTGGTTACCGGCATGGGCAAGAGCGGACATGTCGGCCGCAAGATCGCGGCGACCATGGCCTCCGTCGGAACGCCCGCGCTGTACGTGCACCCCGGCGAAGCGAGTCACGGCGACCTCGGCATGATCACCAAGCACGACGCGGTGCTGGCGCTCTCCAATTCCGGCGAGACGCCCGAACTGTCCGACCTCGTTGCCTTCACCAAGCGCTTTTCGATTCCGCTCGTCGTTATCACCGGCGACGGCGACAGCACGCTATCCGAGGAAGCCGACGTCGCCTTGATCCTGCCGGCGAGCCCCGAAGCCTGTCCACTGGGTTTGGCGCCAACGACGTCGACGACGATGATGCTGGCGCTTGGCGACGCGCTGGCGGTGGGCTTGCTCGAACGGAAGGGGTTCTCCACCGACGACTTCCAGGTCCTTCATCCGGGCGGCAAGATTGGCCGGACGCTCTTGCGCGTGAGCGAAATCATGCATACGGGCGACGAAATTCCGCTCGTCGACCCCGACCTGCCAATGAGCGAGGCGCTCATCACTATGACCGCCAAGCGCTTCGGCTGCGTCGGCGCGACCGGCGACAACGGGCGGCTCATCGGCCTCGTTACCGACGGCGACCTGCGGCGCCATATGGGGGCGGATTTGCTCCGCTACCCGGTTCGCCAGGTGATGACCGTTAACCCCAAGACGATACGTCCGCAGGCCCTGGCCGCCGAAGCGCTCGGTCTCATGAACACGAACGCGATCACCAGCTTGTTCGTCGTCGAGAACAGTCTGCCGGTCGGCATCCTGCACATTCACGACTGCCTGCGCGCGGGAGTGGCCTGAGCCATGGATGGAACCTCCGCCGGCCGGCCGCCGAAAAATTCCGCGTCGAGCGCGGCGCAGGCACCCGTCGCCAAATCGGTGGGCGCGGCGGCCGTGGCGGCGGCGGGCCAAAGCGCGCCGACCGTGCTCAGACTGTACAGCGATACCTACAGCGTTTTCGTTGGATTAATGAAATTCGTGTTGCCGGCGGTCGCTTTTCTTTTGGTGACGCTGGTCCTGTTGTGGCCGCAGATCAAGCAGACCGAAAAAGGCATTACGCGCTCGATCATGTCCTCGCTCAGCATAGAGGACATCGAAAATCTGCAGATCGTGCAGCCGCGCTTTACCGGAGTCGACGAGGGCGAACGTCCCTTCATGCTGACCGCCGATTTGGCGCGGCAGGAAACGGCAAAAGCAGATCTTGTGACGCTGAGCGCCCCGAAGGCCGATATCACGCTCGAGGGCGGCGCCTGGCTGGCGATGACCGCCAAGGCCGGGGCCTATTACCAGAAAGCCAAAATCCTGCATCTCAGCGGCGAGGTGAGCCTGTTTCACGACGACGGGTACACGGTACAGACCGACGAGGCCCGCATCGATTTCAACACCGGCAGCGCCGAGGGAAATCGACCGGTGATCGGCGAAGGCCCGCTGGGGACGCTGCGGGCCGAGGGGTTTCGCGTCTACGACGAAGGCGATCGATTGATGTTTACCGGCAGGTCCCGCCTGGTCATCTATATCGATGACGAGGGGCTGAAGGGAATCATACCCGGCGGCGGCGCGCCGACCGGCGGAAAGAGCGGAAAATGATTAACCTGAAGCGCATGCATATCCTCCCACACCCGGCCTTCCCACACCCGGCCCGGATCGCCGCGATCGTCCTGGGGCTGGCCCTGGCGCATCCGGCGGCTATCGCCTTGGCTGCGGCGGCCGGTCAGGGCGCCGACCTCGCGAAAAATCCGAAGGAGCCCGTGATCATCGAGGCGGATCAAGGGATCGAATGGCGCAGAAAGCAAAAGGTCTATATTGCCCGCGGCAATGCCCGCGCCTCCCGGGGCGACGTGTCGGTACAGGCGGACACCTTGACCGCGCATTATCGGGAAACCAGCGAAGGCAAGACCGATGTCTGGATGGTCATCGCCGCCGGCCACGTGGTCATCACCTCGAAGGATCAGCGCATCGAGGGCGACCGGGGCACATATAACATCGAATCGGGGGTATTTCTGCTGACCGGGAAGATGATCAAAATGCAGACGCCCAACGAGACCGTGACCGCGCGCGAGAAGCTGGAATACAATATTCACGAACGGATTGCGCACATCGTCGGCGACGCCACGGCGGTTAGCGAAGACAAAAAGATCAAGGCCGACCGGTTCGTCGCCCAGTTCCGCGAGGACGATTCCGGAAAACTCGGTCTCGATTTCGTCAGAGCGACCGGCAACGTCGTGATCATTACGGCCAACGAAATTGCCCGCGCCGACCGAGGCGTCTACAATGCGCGCACGGAGATTGCGACGCTGACCGGTTCGGTAAAGCTTACGCGAGGGGAAAACCAGTTGAGCGGCGGACGCGCCGAGATCGACCTGAAGAACGGGGTAAGCCGATTGTTGGCGGATTCCTCGGGCGGCGGGCGGGTGCGCGGTTTATTCATCCCCGAGGGCAAGGGCAATGGCCTGGACCTGCAACTTCCGCAAGGCTTGAGCAACAGTAAGTAACGCCGGTTTTCGCCGGCGGAGTCAACGACCCGCATTCCCAGTAAGGCGTTCATGGCCAACCAAGGCGACGGCAGCGGCAGCGGCCCCACGGACCAGCGCATACAGGGCGCCCGTCTGCCGCATATCGGCGCCGAATTGGCGCGCACGCGGACGCCGCAACTGGTCGCCAACAACACCGGGCTTGTCGCCCAGGGCCTCGGCAAGCGGTTCAAGAAACGGCCGGTCCTGCGCGGCGTCAGCCTTACCCTGCAGCGCGGCGAAGCGGTCGGCCTGTTGGGGCCCAACGGCGCCGGCAAGACGACGTGCTTTTACATCATCACCGGGCTGATTCAGGCGGAATACGGCGTAATAATTCTGGACGGCCAGGATATCACCGACCTGCCGATGTACCGGCGGGCGCGCCTCGGCATCGGCTACCTGCCGCAGGAGCCCTCGGTGTACCGCGGCCTCAGCGTCGAGCAAAATATCCGGGCCGCGCTCGAAGTCGTTGAATCGGACCGCGGCGCGCGCGAGGCCATGCTCGACGACTTGCTGGGCGAGTTCTCCATCACCCATCTCCGCGGCACGCCGACGGTGACGCTGTCCGGCGGCGAGCGCCGCCGCGTGGAGATCGCCAGGGCGCTCGCCTCGCAGCCGCAATTCGTGCTGTTGGACGAGCCGCTCGCGGGCATCGACCCGATCGCGGTGAGCGATATTCGAGAGCTTGTCTCGCAACTCAAGGACAAAGGGATCGGCGTCCTCATTACCGAACACAATGTGCGGGAAACATTGGAAATCGTCGATCGCGCGTATATCATCCATAATGGCGTCGTCCTGATGGAGGGCAGGCCCTCGGAAATCGTCAATCACGAGGACGTCAGACGCGTTTACTTGGGTGAAAGGTTTAGCCTCTAGATAAAGCGTTATAATGGCTCTGACACAGCGGCTCGATCTTCGGCAATCACAGTCGCTCGTCATGACCCCGCAGTTGCAGCAGGCGATAAAGCTGCTGCAGCTTTCCAATTTGGAACTTTCCGCCTATGTCGAGCAGGAACTCGAACGGAATCCCCTGCTTCGAGAGGGGGAGGAAGCGGACGATGGCGGCGGCTCGGCCACCGAAAAGCAACAACCGGACACCGGCGACTCGCAGCTAGGCGGCGAGGGAGACGGGCTCGGAACCCTCGATCTTGCCGCCGGAGACGGCGTCGCCCGCCGCGAAGAAGCGCCCCTCGACACGGATTACGACAATTTGTGGAACGGCGCCGGTGAATCCGGTGGCGGACCGCCATCGCCGTCGGTCTCGGATGGCGCGGGCGGCGCCAGGGCGGGCAGGGGGGGCGACGGCGAACGCAACCTGGAACAGACGCTCTCCGACCAGGTCAGCCTCCGCGACCACTTGCTATCCCAAATAAACGTCGACCTTGGCGACCCGGTCGAACGCATGATCGCCACCTACCTTGTCGACATGCTGGACGATTCCGGCTACCTCGGCGCCAGCCTGGACGACGCCGCGGCGCAACTCGGCTGCGACAGGGCCATTCTCGACGAGACCGTCGCGAAGCTCCAGCGTCTCGACCCGCCGGGCATCTTCGCGCGCGACCTGGCGCAATGTTTGGCGCTCCAGCTCGAGGAACGCGACCGTCTGGACCCGGCCATGCAGGCCCTGCTCGACAATCTCGACCTTCTGGCCAAGCGCGACCTTGCCGCGCTTGTCGCGTGTTGCGGGGTCGACGAAGAGGACCTTGCCGATATGGTGGCGGAGATTCGAACGCTCACGCCCAAGCCGGCGGAAGCCTTCGATGCCGCGGTCGCCCAGCCGATTACGCCGGACATCATTTTGCGCCGGCAATCGAGCGGCGGATGGCTGGTCGAGCTGAACAACGAGACCTTGCCGCGGGTTCTGGTCGACAGCCAGTACTATGCGCGCGTCAGCGAGGCGGCGCGGAACAAGGACGAGCACGAATATCTGGCCGAACAGCTGCAATCCGCCAACTGGCTGGTAAAGGCGTTGCACCAGCGCGCGACCACGATTCTGAGGGTCGCCACGGAGATCGTGCGTCAGCAGGATTCGTTCTTCGAGCACGGCGTGCGGCACTTGAAGCCCCTTATCCTGCGCGACATCGCGAGCGAGCTGGACCTGCACGAAAGCACGGTAAGCCGCGTTACCACCAATAAGTACATGGTCACGCCGCGCGGAATATTCGAACTCAAGTATTTCTTCACGACGGCGATCTCGGCGACCGGCGGCGGCGATCAGCACTCGGCGGAATCCGTCCGCCATCGCATCAAACAGCTCATCGACGATGAAACGCTCGATACCATCCTGTCCGACGACGCGATCGTCACGACCCTGCGCAAGGAAGGTATCGACATTGCCCGGCGAACCGTCGCAAAATACCGCGAGGCGATGCGGATTCCGTCGTCGGTACAACGCAGACGAGAGAAGAAATCTCGAATCTGAGGGCCAATACCAGCGAGACTTGGTATTCGTCACCGGCCGGCGCCGAATCGGCGAACCGCTATTGACTCCCCTCCGCCGCCTCTCTATGTTGCCGCGCCTTGAGAGGCCCCGTCGCTCCACTCTGAGGGCGCACCCTGAAATTCGGGCCCGGATTTTTCGCATATGCAGTTCTCCGTGACAGGCAAGCACGTCGACATCGGCAATGCTCTTCGTGGCCATGTGGAAAAAAATCTCGGCGCCGCGGTGGCCAAATACTTCGACCGGGCGATGGACGCCAATGTCGTTTTCTCGAAAAACGGGCAGAACATTCAGACAGACATATCGGTCCGCGTCGGGCGCGGAATTATGCTGCGGGGAAAAGCGGAGGCCGAGGATTCCTTTGCCGCCTTCAATGCCGCGTCGGAACATATCGCCAAGCGGCTCCGGCGATACAAACGGCGCATCAGGGATCACCACAAATCGGAGGACCAGTCCGCGGATGCCCTGCTGGCCCAACAATACGTCCTGGCGGACCAGGAAGAGCACGAGCCGGCGGCCGACGACCAGGATCACGTCGTCGTCGCGGAAATGGCGACCGAAATTCCGATGATCAAGGTCAGCGAAGCGGTGATGCGCATGAATTTGGCCGACCTGCCGGCGATGATGTTCCGCAATGCCGCGCATGGCGGCCTCAACATGATATACCGCCGGCCCGACGGCAACATCGGCTGGGTCGACCCGCGCGGCACCCGCGAACGCGCGCGATAGGGCAGGTTGGATCGATGGACATTGCCGATCTGCTCAGCCTGGAAGGCACGGTAGCCAGCCTCAAGGCAACGAGCAAAAAGCAGGTCCTGCAGGAGCTGGCAAAACGCGCGGCCGAGATCTGCGGCGAGCAGGAGCGGGCGATCTTCGACGTGCTGCTCGAACGCGAACGGCTCGGCACCACCGGCGTCGGAAACGGTATCGCCATCCCGCACGGCAAGTTTGCCGGGTTGGACCGGCTTTACGGGGTGTTTGCCAGGCTGGAGCAGCCGGCCAATTTCGAGGCCATCGACGAGCAGCCTGTCGATCTCATATTCCTGCTGCTTGCGCCGGAAGGCGCGGGCGCCGACCATCTGAAGGCTTTGGCCCGCATCTCACGCCTGTTGCGGGACCGCGGCGTGTGCAAAAAGCTGCGCGGCTCCGACGACGCCGAGGCGATCTACGCCCTGCTTACCGACTCGACGGCGAGCCGGGCCGCCTGACCTCGCGGCCGGGCGGCCAATCGATTCCGAAAATTTTTTCGAATACACCGGACCGAAGCGGCGGTTAGTGGACGCTCGCCGGCTCCATGTCGTGTTGGCGGACGGCGGCGAAGGCGGTGTCGAAATCGTCGATGACGCCCATCTCGGATCCGTCGGCGGCATGGATCGTATAGACGGTCACGCCGTCGTCGGTCGTCACCGGCTTGATGTAGGCCACCCGCTCGAGGCCCAGCGCCGCCAGGTCCCAGGGGGTGATCGTACGCAATTTTTCCATATCCATCATCGCTTCAACTCCCGAATTGGCGAATTGGCGCCGCTCAAGTCGCGGCGCTGTCGACTTTGACGTCGATCGTCTGCGATCCGCCGCCGGCCTTCGATCCGCCCGCGCCCGACTGAATTTCCACTCGGCGGACCCGGCTTTCCGGCTCCGGCTGGCTAAGGTCGATATGCAGCAGCCCGTTATCGAGCGCCGCGCCCACCACCTCGATGCCTTCGGCCAGAACGAAAGCGCGCTGAAACTGGCGGGCGGCGATGCCGCGGTGCAGATAGGCGCGCTCCGCGTCGTCGATCTGCTTGCCGCGAATCAGCAATTGGTTGTCCTCGACGAGGATTTCGAGATCGGCCATCGAAAATCCCGCGACGGCCAAGGTGATACGCAGACCGTTTTCGCCGATCCGCTCGATGTTGTAAGGCGGATAGCCATCGTTCGAGGCCTTGGAAACGCGCTCGACCAGGCGTTCGAAATTGTCGAACCCAAGAAAATACGGATGGTTGAAAGGCGAGGGCCGATTCATGGCGGAGTCTCCTCCAAATGAGCGAGTCGCCGAATTGGGGCCCGTTACCGGCACCCCGGTTGCTCGAGCGGCCACGCTGGCGCCGCTTGCGCAATATATATGGTGTCGCCAAGCCGGTGGATCAAGCTGGCGGAATTTCGCCAAGCCCTTGGTATAAATGGTGGAGCCGGACGGGATCGAACCGACGACCTCTACAATGCCAT
>CBDVDY010000117.1:0-8306 GCA_965372875.1 uncultured Alphaproteobacteria bacterium
GCCTGGTCGCGGGCGACCACCGCCCAGTCGAGCTCGCCCTCGCCGTGGGCGATGGCGCCCAGGAGGCGGTCGCGCCAGGCGTTGGCGCTGGGCAGCGGCATGTCCACCGCTTCCGCCGCCGAAAGCGCCAGGTTGGCGTCCTTGAGCCCGATCCGCGCCGTCACTCCGACCTTGTCGTAGGACTGCTCGACGATGATTCCGCCGTAGATTTTGTAGGCCGGGCAAGCGAACAAGCCCTCGGAGAGAACCTGATAGAGAATCGCGGGATCGACGCCGAACTTGCGGACCAGCGAGACCCCTTCGCCGATCACTTCGATGGCGCAGCCGAGAATAAAGTTGTGGGTGATCTTCATGGCCGCCGCCGCCTCGGGCTCATCTCCAGATTCGAACGTGCGGGCGCCGAGGATTTCGAACAACGGGCGCACGCGTTCCATCATATCGGCGGGGCCGGCGGGCAGGATGAGTATCTCGCCGGCGGCGGCGCGGTCGGGTCGGCCGAGCACAGGTGCTGCCACGAAGGGCTGGCCCGCCTCGGCGTGGGCGGCGGCGAGCGAGCGCGTCATGTCGATGCCGTGCGTGCCCATGGCCATGTGGATCGTGCCGTCTGGCAACGAGGCAAGCAGGCCGCCGTCGCCGCGCGCCACGTCCTCCAGCGCCGCGTCGTCGGTGAGCATGGTGATCACCACCTCGCGGCCTTGGGTGGCCGCCGAAATCGTCTCCGCGACCGCGGCGCCGGCCGCGCCCAGCTCTACTGTCTTCTCCGCCGTGCGGTTGTAGACGACGAGATCGTGGCCCGCGTCGAGAATGCGCCGGGCCATGGCCTGGCCCATGCGGCCCAGCCCGATGAAACCAACCTTCATGCCTTGTCCTCCGTTTGCGGCGGCTTACGCCCCGTGCCGTGAATGCGTCAGGCCAGCTCCGCCTGTACCCATTCGAGCTCGCGCACGACGTAGTCGACGATGTCGCCCGTCTTCAAATGATCGGGCAGGACATCCCAGGTGTAGGTCTCGATTTCGAGCTGCCGCGAAACCGGGCTCGCCTTGTGAAACCGGAGAGCATCCTCGATGGCGAACCGGGTGGTCTTGAACTCGCCCAGTTCGGCGAGAAAGACCGGCACGTGGAAATGGGTGCGCCATTCGCGCGGCCCCGGGTCCTTCTCCCAGGCCAAAAACGCGTCCTCCAAATTGAGGAATTTGGTCAACTTGCCGTCCTTCTTTTCCACGGTCTGGGTCAGATAGACGGAATCGGCAAAACGTCTCAGGGCGTCGACGATACCTTGCGTGACCTCCGGCACCTGGAGCGCCGCCGCCTCCTGGAGCTTGAAGATGGGGACACCCGCATCGACGAGTTTTTGCAGCGAATCGGAGATGTTCTCGTACTCCACCGCCTGATGGCAGATGTCGAAGACGATTCCGAGGTGCTTGCGCAGGGCGGCGGCCGCCTGCGAGGCCGAGAGCCCGGCCGCCTTGGCCAGCGTCTCGGCGCCGGCGTCGGCGTACAAATGGTTGGTGAAGTAATCGATGGCCTCGTCCGTGGTCTCCAGGAAGCAATGGGGCTCCGGCTCCAGCGCCAGCGTCACAATCTTGCCGGTGCGATGCTCCAGCTCGACCAGGTGCGCGATCACCCGCAGCACCTGGCTGGTGTAGGAATCCACCACGTCGTCGCCGGTGACCCTTGGCTTGAAACCGAGCGGCGGGCTCTGGATCGACGGTTCGACGCCCTCGCCCGCCACGTCGGCCAGTATTGTGGCGACATCCATGGTGTACTTGGCGCGCGTGTCCGAGCGCCAGTCGGGTTCGTAGACCTGCTCCTTGACCCGCTGGCCCTTGAACGGCCCGTGCGGAAAGGCGTTGACGGTGTAGAGATACATGTCGTTGTCGGCGAGGAACGCTTTCAGCTTGCCGCGCTCTTCGGCGTCGCCGACGAGGCGCTCGGCGGATTTGCCGGACAGGCGCAAGGAGACGCCGAAACGCTTGTCGGGGGCGAAGCGCTCTTTGACCGCCGGCACATAGCGCGTCAGGCTGTCCCACATCTCGTCCCAGGTGTCGCCGGGATGAACCAGGGTCGAATAGGTCAGGTGGCCGAGATCGCCGCCGAGAATCATGACGCCTCCGTTGTTCTTGGTTGGACCTTTGTCCAAGGCGCGCTAGACGACCTTCTCCGTCTTGCCGGATGCCGCCGATCTGATGACCGCGTCCGTGGCCGCTACGCCGTGGATCATCTGGTCCAGCGGGATCGGGAATTCCGGGCCGCCCTCGCAGGCCTTGGCGAAGGCGTCGAGCTCGGCGCGGTTGACGTCGAACTGCGGCACGTCCAGCGAAATCGCGTCGCCCTTGAGCGGTTGGATTATGTAGGTCCCGAACAGGCCGCTCCGCCTCTGATCGGACGATTGTCCCGCCACGTGGGTGCTGCCGGCGAGCATCGCCCAGCCCTTGGAGCCGTAAACCTGGAAGCGGAAACTGGCGCTGGTGGCCATGAGGGTAACCAGATACCCCGACATGCCGTCCTTCATGCGGAACAGGACCGACGTGGTGTCGTCGGCCTCGTTCGGCACCACCAGCCGGAAGCTTTGGCAAAAGGCCTCGTCGAACTCGCCGCACAGATCGATCATCGCGTCGATGCCGTGCACGCCCATCGGGAACAGCCCGCCGCACGGCGCTTCCGCCCGCTGGGCCCGCCAGGCTTCGGGCGGAAAGGACAATCCGTTTGGCGAGGTCATGGTCACTTCCAGGTGCAGGATGGTGCCGAGCTCGCCCGCCGCCATGCGCTCGCGCAAATCGATCCAGACCGGATGGAAACGGCGGTTGTAGCCCAGTCCGAGGGTCCGGCCCGCCTCCTTCATGGCCTCGACGCACTCGATCGCCTCGTCCTTCGACATGGCGAACGGCTTTTCGCAGAACACGTGCTTGCCGGCCTTGGCCGCCGCGACGACCTCGTCCCGGTGCACGGACGCCGGCGTAGCCAGCACGATTGCGTCGATCGCCGGATCGTTGATCAGGCTCTCGTAGCTGTCGCGCATTTCCATGCCGTGCTTCTCGCAGAATTCCCGGTCGGCCGGCGAGCGCGACCGCGTGGTCGCGGCGGAGAAACGAATGCTATCGCTTTCCTCCTGAACCGCTTCCACCAGGGTCTTGCCCCACCAGCCAAGACCGACGACTGCAGCATTGATCATTGTTTTTCTCCCCTATCCCTGTTCGGCCAGCCGGAAGCGCGTGCCGCGCCGAAACGCCGGTTATTCTGTTTTCAGCAGCGAGTATCGTTCGTCGGCCGCCAGGCATTCCGCTTCGGGAAGGCCGAGCTCCTTGCGGACGATGTTCGTGCCGAGCACCAGCGAGACCGTCTTGTAGCGCGCATGACGCCGGCTCATCCCTTCTCGGCCCATGCCGCAATCCGAGCATAGGATCAAGCGTTCCGCGGGAATGTATTTGAGCGCCTCGCGTATGTTGTCGGCGATCACGTCGGGCCGCTCGACCTGAAGCGAATGGTGGTCGATCATGCCGATGGCGACCTTCTTGTCGGTGATGCGCTCGCCGATCGCCTGCAGGTCGATGTGCTCCGAGCTGCACGATTCGAACGTGATCACGTCGGCGTCGACCTGATTGAGAAACTCGAGCGACGGGGCGTAGCTCTGCACCTCCAGGAACATGCGCTGCTGCGACGGGTTGCCCCAGCAGGTGTGGCACCAGACCTCGGTCTTGTCCCTGAGGCCTTTGACCGTGTTGTCGAACACGCCGACGAGAGCCTTCATGTCGAGCTTGCCGAAGGTGGGGCCACGATTCGGGACCATGTGGATCTGCGGCTCCTCGAGTTGGATGACCGGGCACCCGGCGTCCGCGAGCTCGGTGAGCTCGGTATGCAGCGCATCGCTGAGCGCCATGACGCGCTCTACCGGGTCCTTGTAGAACTTGTCGTTAACGGCGGTCGCGAGGATCTCGGGCACGATGGTGCCGAACTTTACCGGCTTCGTGGTCAGGCGCTGCGCCGCCTTCCACATCGCGGTGTACTGCAGATCGCCGGGGCCGACCGGGCCGACGATGGAGGGCATCACCCGCGCTTCCAAGTAGTCGTGGAGAATATGACCCATCGGGAATCCGACGCCGCCCATCTTGTAGATTGCCGGACTCGGGACCCCCTTATCGAAGCCGTCCATGTGGAACGGCGGGTAGCTGGTCCAGCTCTGGCCGCCGACTTCGTTGTCGTAATGGGCATCGCCGTCGGTGCAGATATCCACTCCGGCGACCTCTTGGTCGTTCAGATATACCGCCACGGCGTCGGTGTATTGCTCGCGGAACTTGGAATCGACCATGGCCTGAAGGAAGGTTCGCGTTCCCAGGTTCTCGGTAAACCAGTCAGGTCGCGGCAATGAGCCGATCAGCGATGTCGGCAGCACGATATCGGCGGTGGCGCGGTACATGATTCTTTTCCCCCCACGGAAATTTTCTTATGCGAGTTGGCCCGCATGCTATGGGGCGGCTTGGCCCGCTGTCAACGATGGGAATGCCATAGTATCGTCCTTCGACGGCAATGCCATTCCGGGGATTGATCAAGATCAATGATGGCCGGCTTCGGCCGCTCCTAACTAGGCCAGATCGCGCGATTCGGCGGAAAATCCCGCCCGATCTATCGCGCACAAGGGAAGGGATCGCGTGACAAACGATAAAGAGAAGCTGATTGAACTTATTGCGGGAATGAAAGAGGAGGAAGCAGTTGAACTTGCCGCGCGGATGTTGGACAGCGGCGCGGCGCCAACGGATATCCTGGACATGTGCCGGGCGGCCATGGACATCGTCGGCAAGAAGTTCGAGGACGGAGATTATTTCGTTCCCGAATTGATGTTGGCCGGCGAGATGCTCTCGCAGATCGCCGCTATGGTGAAACCGAAGATATCGGACCAGGCCGACCACAAGACGGAGAAAGCCGGCACCGTCCTGATCGGCACGGTGCACGGGGACCTCCACAATATCGGCAAGAACATTGTCACCTTCATGCTCGACGTTAACGGCTTCGACGTCATCGATCTTGGCATCGATGTGCCGACCCAAACCTTCGTCGATGCGATCCGCGAATCCTCGCCGCAGGTGGTGGGGCTCAGCGGGTTTCTGACCCTGGCCTTCGATTCCATGCGGGAGACGGTGGAGGCTATCTCCGAAGCGGGCCTCCGCGATCAGGTCAAGATCATGATCGGCGGCGGGCAGGTCGACGAGGCGATACGCGACTACACCGGGGCCGATGCGTACGGCAACAACGCGATGAAGGCGGTGTCCTTTTGCAAGGAATGGATCGGAGAACCGGCGTCGTGACCGATAAAGCCAATCAGGCGCTGTACGAGGAGCGCGAAAAACGCATTGCCGACAACGTGGCCTTGCGAGAAACCGACAGGGTGCCGTTCATCTATGCGACCCGCTTCTGGTCCGCCAAGCTGGGCGGCATCACCTTCGAAGAATCCATGTACGACGTCGAAAAGGCCGTCGAATCGACCAGGCAGGCCATTCACCTGCTGCAGCCGGACGCCTACTCCACCTCGATCTACGCCTTCGGCCAGACGCTCGAGACGATGGGGTACAAGCCGATGCAATGGCCGGGGCACGGCGCCGACCCGAACGCCACGTTCCAGTACATCGACGAGGAGTTCATGTCGGCCGACGAGTACGACGATTACCTGTTCGATCCCACCGGCTTCTACCTGAAGAAATTCCTGCCGCGCATCGCCACCGCGTTCGAGGGACTGGCGCACTTTCCCGAGTTCGCGACCTTTGCCGAATGGGGTTTCGTCACCGGCCTGCGTTCCTTCGCCAACCCGAAATTGCAGGAGGACCTGAAGCGCCTGTTCAAGGCCGGAGAGCAGGTCGAGGCGTCGATCAAACGGGTCAGCGCCTTCGTCAAGGAAATGACGGAAGAGGGATTCCCGCCCGCCTTCGGCGGCTTTTGCAAGTCGCCCTACGATCAGTTCCTCGATTCCATGCGCGGCTCCAAGGGCGGGATGCTCGACATGTTCCGCAACAAGGACAAGCTGCTCGCGGCCATGGACAAGGCGCGGGTCTTCCTGCTGCGCCATGTCGAGGCCAGCGCAAAATCGGCGAAGTGCCCGTATATCTTTATCCCGCTCCACTGGGGGCTGGACGGGTTCATGTCGCCCGAGCAGTTCAAGACCTTTTACTGGCCGGACCTCAGGAAGATCATGCTCTACCTGATCGAACGCGATCTGGTCCCCTGCCTCCTGTGGGAGGGGAACTGCACCAGCCGTCTCGAACTTATCGGCGACATCCCCCGCGGCAAGGCCGTCTACTGGTTCGAGGCCACCGACCTGGTGCACGCCAAGGAGGTCCTGGGCGACACCGTCTGCCTGCGCGGCAACGTTCCGGCCTCGCTGCTCAACACCGGGACGCCGGACGAGGTCGACGCGTACTGCCGGAATCTGATCGAGAAGGTCGGCAAGGGGGGCGGCCTGATCCTCGACGGCGGCGCCAGCATTCCGGACGAGTCGCCGACCGAGAACGTGGTCGCCATGGCCGAATCGGTGCGGAAATATGCCAACTAGGATGGGGTCCCGCCGCGCGCGGGGAGCCGGAACGCGCGGCAAGGAACGAAAAGCATGAGCATACCCGGCCTGGCCGTCGTCGGCGAACGCATCGACCGCGG
The DNA here is from genome assembly GCA_965372875.1 of uncultured Alphaproteobacteria bacterium. GTDB lineage: Bacteria > Pseudomonadota > Alphaproteobacteria > CBDVDY01 > CBDVDY01 > CBDVDY01. The sequence goes on from CBDVDY010000117.1 coordinate 6,640, forward strand.
ATTCAAGAGCACCAGGGCGATGTTCGACGCCGAGGATTTCGGCGCCATCCAGGACCTGGCGATCAAGCAAAGGGACGCGGGCGCGGTTTATCTCAACGTCAATATCGGCCCCCGGGCCAAGGATGATGCCAAATTCGTGACGGCGGTCGTCGAGGCCATCCAGGCCGCCGTCGACCTGCCGCTGGCGTTCGACTACCCAGGCGCCGAGGTTCAGGAGGTTTTCCTGAAGACCTACGACATCGAAAAGGCCGGCGGCGGGAAACCGATGATCAATTCGATTTCCGAATGCCGGCGGGACATGTTCGAGCTGCTCGAGATCCAGCCTTGCAAAATTATCCTGATGGCGTCGGAACGGCTGGAGGACGGCGCCGCGAAACAGAACAAGACGGCGGCGGAGAAGGTATCGACCTGCAGGCGCATGGCGAAGATGCTGCTCGGCGGCGATTACGGCGTGGCGCCGGACGATGTGATCGTCGATGTCGCGATCAACGCCCTGTCATCCGATACCGAAGGTCTGACGAAGAGTACCTTGGAGACCGTCCGGCAGCTCGGCGGCGATCCGGCGCTGAAGGGCATTCACATGATGGGCGCGCTCTCCAACCTGTCGGCGCAGTTGCCGTCCAAGGAGGTCGCCGGCACGCCGCTGAAGCTGGGGCTGGAAAGCGCTTTCCTCACGCTCGCCGTGCCGCATGGGTTCGACATGGTGCTCGGCGCGCCGTGGCGGAAATATGGCCTCTTGTCCGGCGACAACGTCGTGTTCCAGGCATTCGGCGAGATCGTCGCCCTGGACGGGCTCGACGCGCTGCGCCGGCTGCGAAAGCTGTACGCGTGACGCTCCCGCGGTCTATCCAAACGTAACGATCGGGCTGAGCCAGCCGAGGATGAGGCCCCAGGCGACGTGGACCATGAGGCTGGTCATCCAGGCGTTCCGGTGGATATGGGACAGGAAGAACCCTTCCCGCAGATATAGCGGCACGTAAAACAGGCCCGAGGCCAGGAACAGCACGACGCCCCAGATGGCGCCGCGCGCCAGCGGCGGCCCCGGGATGTAGGGCGCCACCGCCGCCGCGTACAGCAGGGCGAAGAACACCCCGTTTATGTAGACGACCGCCTGGCCCGCCCAATAGGACGGAGGTCCGTCGAAGGACTCGCCGTAGGTCAGGTTTGCCATTCCACGCGCGAAATCGAGCCGCGGCAAACCCAAACGGTGCGCCCACAACGCCATGACCAGCAGGATATAGGTGGCGAGAAGACCCACCAACGCGACGAGTACGAATGTTTCGAGCTGCATGTTCCCCTCCCGGAATTTCCCCGAAACGGGGAATCGTGACCGGCCGACGCCCCTGTGCGGCCTTTCCCTCGACCGAAGGTTAGCGAAAATGCCGGAATCGGTCCACCGAACGGTGCGGGGCGAATCGATTCATCCGGCGGCGGCGGCGCGGCTTGATCGCCGGTCGTTTCAGGACGGCTCCCGGCGCAGCAGCGCGCGCAAATCGTCGCGCCGGGCGGCGCCGGTGGCGAGCGCCAGGAGCGCGAAGATTATAGCACCGCCGGCGACCAGGGCGGCCATGGCCAGGATGCGGCCGGCGACCGGGCCCTCGAGCGGGCCGCTCAGCCACGCCGCCGCCGGCCAGACCAGCGCCGCCATGATTGCGGCCGATCCCAGG
>CBDVDY010000118.1:0-8232 GCA_965372875.1 uncultured Alphaproteobacteria bacterium
ACGGTGTTGACGATTTAGGGGGAAAAGCCGTCAGCCATTAGCCTTCAGCCTTCAGCTAAGCTGACGGCTGTTGGCTGATGGCCGTGGGCCGACGAGCCTCCGCCGCGATCAGGTATTCATCGAATCGAAGAAGTCGGCGTTGGTCTTGCTCTGCTTGAGCTTGTCGAGCAGGAATTCGATGGCGTCGGTCACGCCCATCGGCATGAGGATGCGCCGCAGCACCCACATTTTCGACAGCGTGCTCTTGTCGACCAGCAACTCCTCCTTGCGGGTGCCGGACTTGGTGATGTCGATGGTCGGCCAGGTGCGCTTGTCGGCGAGCTTGCGGTCGAGGATGATCTCGGAATTGCCGGTGCCCTTGAATTCCTCGAAGATCACCTCGTCCATGCGCGAGCCGGTATCGATCAGCGCCGTGGCGATGATCGAAAGAGAGCCGCCCTCTTCGATATTGCGCGCGGCGCCGAAGAACCGTTTCGGGCGTTGCAGCGCGTTGGCGTCGACGCCGCCGGTCAGCACCTTGCCCGAGGACGGCACCACGGTGTTGTAGGCGCGCGCCAGCCGGGTGATCGAATCCAAGAGGATCACCACGTCGCGCTTGTGCTCGACCAGCCGCTTGGCTTTTTCGATCACCATCTCGGCGACCTGGACGTGGCGCTGGGCCGGCTCGTCGAAGGTCGAGCTGATGACCTCGCCCCTGACCGAGCGCTGCATGTCGGTGACTTCCTCGGGCCGCTCGTCGATCAAGAGGACGATCACGAACACTTCCGGGTGGTTGGCGGTGATGGCGTGGGCGATGTTCTGCAGCATCACCGTCTTGCCGGTCCTGGGCGGCGACACGATCAGCGCGCGTTGGCCCTTGCCCAGGGGCGCGATCAGATCGATCACCCGCGTGGTCTTGTCCTTGACCGCCGGGTCGTCCATCTCCAGCCGCAACCGCTCGTCCGGATAAAGCGGCGTCAGATTGTCGAAATTGATCCGGTGGCGGACATCGTCCGGCGCGGCGAAATTGATCTCCTTGACCTTCATCAGGGCGAAATAGCGCTCGCCGTCCTTGGGCGCGCGGATTTGCCCCTGCACGGTGTCGCCGGTGCGCAGGCTGAAGCGCCGCACCTGGCTGGGCGAAACGTAGATGTCGTCCGGGCCCGGCAGGTAGTTGGCCTCGGGCGCGCGCAGGAATCCGAACCCGTCCTGCAGGACCTCGAGCACGCCATCGCCGGATATCGGCACGTCGTTGACGGCGAGCTGCTTGAGAATCGCGAACATCATGTCCTGCTTGCGCAGCGAGCTCGCGTTCTCGATTTCCAGATCCTCGGCATAAGCCAGGAGGTCGGCGGGTGATTTGGTTTTCAGTTCTTGCAGGTTCATGAGTATTTCCGGATTTACACGGATCGGCCAGCCGGCGCGAAACGCCTGACGCGGGGCCGTTTCCCAGGAACGGGAAACTCGGAAGGATTTTTACGCAGGAAGTAATCTAGGCAGCGGAAGTAAAGAAAACGTAAGTCGTTCCGCAGACTGGATTCACACTATCAGACCCATGAGGCCTGTATCAACACGTAAAGCTGGGGCCGCGCGAAATAAATTCAAGAGCAAAATCGCGGCACCGGATTTCGTCCCGCGCCGCGCCGATTCCGGGGGCGGGCCGGGTCGGGGCAAAATCATAACGGTTTCACAACGACCATGATCACCAGAACGATCATGAGAATCGTCGGCGCCTCGTTGGCGAACCGGTAGAACCGGGCCGGCCGGACGTTGCGGTCGGCCAGGAAATCCTTGCGCCACAGGCCGAACAGGTGATGCAGTATCGTCAGGCCCACGATCATCGCGGCCTTGACCCAAATCCAGCCCTCCGACCAGTCGAACCGGCCCGGCGCCAGCAGCATCAGGATGCCGAAGACATAGGAAGCGATCATCGCCGGGTTCATGATCAAGCGCAAAAGCCGCCGTTCCATGATCTTGAAGGTCTCGGACTTGTCCGAACCCGCCGCCGCCTCGGCGTGATAGACGAACAGCCGCGGCAGGTACAGGAGCCCGGCCATCCACGCGATCACGCTGACGACGTGAAGCGCCTTGAGCCACGCATAGGCATCGTTCAGCCATTCCATCGCGTCCGGCTCCCCTCTTCCTCGTTTACCCGTCCCCAGCGGCCACGGGGCAGCCCGAGAAGCGGGCCGGACAGTCCCGCCCCCCCGACATCGAGCACACCGGACCGTCGAAGCCCGGCGCCGCCCGCACCAACGCCGCCAGGCCGGAGATGAATGTTGCCCGCACGCCGACCGTCGGCGTGCGCACATAATGCGGCACGCCGCTCGCCGCCGCCAGATCGCGACAGGCGATGTCCAACTCGACCAGCGTCTCGGAATGCTCCGAGACGAAGGCGATCGGCGTCAACACCACCGGCACCTTGTCCGCGCCGGCCCGGCGCAACTCGTCGTCGGTGGCCGGCCCGATCCAGCGCAACCGGCCGACCCGGCTCTGATAGCAGACGCGCCAATCCAAACCCGGCTCGGCCAAACCCGGCTCGGCCAATTCCTCGGCCAGCGCCGCCGCCGTTTGCTCGATCTGCCACTGGTAAGGATCGCCGCTTGCGACGATCCGCTCCGGCAGGCCGTGCGCGGACAGCAGCAGGCGCGGCCTGCCGTGCTGGCGCGCCTCCGTCAGTCCCGCGCGCACGCTCGACGCCAGCCCGGCGATGAAACCCGATTGCCGCGGATAGCAGCAAATGGTCCGGGTCGGCGCGGCGAGGCCGGCGTTGCGCGCCGCGCGGTGCCAGTCGGCGACGGACGACGCCGTCGTGGTTGTCGAGAATTGCGGATACAGCGGCAGCAGCACGATTTCGTCGGGACCGAACGCCGCCACCGCGCCGGCAACTTCGTCGCCGCGCGGATGCCAGTAGCGCATGGCGACGAACACCTTCGCGACGTCGCCCGCGCGGCCGGTTTCCTCCAACACATGTGCCAGGGCCGCCGCCTGCTCTTCGGTGTTGGCGACAAGCGGCGAGCCGCCGCCGATCTCGGCGTAGATCGCCCGGGCGCGCGGCGCGCGCCGGCGCGAAATGAATTGCGCCAGCGCCCAGCGCATCGGTGCCGGCGCACCGATGATCGCCGGATCGTTGAACAGGTTGAAAAGGAACGGCCGCACCGCCTCGGGCCGGTCCGGCCCGCCCAGATTGAACAGCACGACGGCCAGTTTGCTCATGTGCCTACCGCTGTCCGGGCTCAATATCCATTTAGCCGTCACCGCCCCAGGCGCGGATCAGTTCGGCCAGACGCGCCACGTGCCCGGGCGGTGTTTGCGGCACGATTCCATGTCCCAGATTGAAAATATGCGGGCCGCCGGACAGCTCGCCCAGGATACGTAATACCTCCTCTTCCATGGCGGGGCCGCCGGCAAGCAGCACTTGCGGGTCGAGATTGCCCTGCACGGCGCAAATCGGTTGCAGCGTTTCCGCCGCCCAAACCGTCGAAACTGCGCTATCGATGCTCAGCGCGTCGACGCCGGTGCGTTCCGCGTATCGGAGATAGCCGTCCGCATTCGCCGCGGCGCCGCGGGGAAAGCCGATTACCGGCGTTTCCGGATAGGATTGTTTCAGTTTAGAAACGATCCGGCGAGTGGGCTCGATCGACCATTGTTTGAACTCATCGCCATCCAGGGCTCCCGCCCAGGAATCGAAGAGCTGCACGACTTCCGCTCCGGCCGCGATCTGCGCCGCGAGATGCGCCGACGTGGCCTCGACCAGCACGCCGATCAGTGCGTTGAAATCCTCCGTTCGCGCGCGCATCCAATGCTTGGCGGTGGCGAAGTCCCGGCTCGATCCGCCCTCCAGCATGTAGGTCGCCACGGTCCACGGCGCCCCGGCGAACCCGATCAGCGCCACCTCGGCCGGCAATCCGTCGCGCACCCGCGACACGGTCTCGTAGACTGGCGCCAGCCGTGCCGCCATGCCGCCCAGAGTCAGCGCCGCGATATCGCGGGTGGATTTCAGGGCTTCGAGCGACGGCCCCTCGCCCTCGAGAAACGCCACCTTACGGCCGAGTCCATGCGGCACCACGAGGATATCGGAGAACAGGATCGCCGCATCCATGGCGAACCGCTCGACCGGCTGCAAGGTCACCTCGGCGGCCAGCTTCGGCGAATAGCAGAGGTCGAGAAAATCACCGGCCTCGGCGCGTATCTTCCGGTATTCCGGCAGATACCGACCGGCTTGGCGCATCAGCCAATAAGGCGGGCGTTTCAGCACAACGCCACGTAATGCCTGAAGCAAGGGCTTCACGGTTTGCGTCTCTGTCTGGACGAGCAACGGGGTCTCCTGACGACAAGGCGGGGCGCCATCTACACTAATATAATTTAATATAACAAAGGATGTTGTTGTAGTGGATGCCTGTGAAAGCCGGGGATTCAAAAACTATCCACCGCGTTCGAAACTCTCTTCGGACCGGCGGTAATTCCCATGGTTCACCGGGACAGCATGTGTATGATGGCGCCGAAATCGAGGATTGCCTGGTGCTCGATCGTTGATATCTCCATTTTCGATAAACATGGAAAGCGTGGATAAGCGAATTTGCCGGATGCGCCGTTCACGTCATCCATGCCTTGTGCAAAATTTTGTCCGCAAGGGAGAGGATTGTGGCAATCGTTTTCAAATCTTGAACCGTTTGGACGCAACCTGCGAAAAGCCGTTTTTGTCCCCATGATTCGCGAAACAGCACTGGGGTTTTCCCCATGAAAACTTATAACCTTCACCTGGTGTCCGATTCCACCGGCGAAACCGTTCTCACCATCGCCAAGGCCTGCGTGGTGCAGTTCGAGGGCGTCGAGGTTACGGAACACACCTGGTCGATGGTGCGTACCAAGGGACATCTCGCGAAAATTTTTCCCGAGATCGAAGCGCAGCCCGGCATGGTCCTGTTCACGTTGCTCGACGGCGGCCTGCGGGTAGAATTGCAGGCGTTCTGCCGCCGGATCAAAGTGCCCTGCATCAGCGTCCTCGACCCGTTTATCGCCGCCTTCGGCAGCTATCTCGGTGTCGAAAGCCGGGGCCTGCCGGGCCGCCAGCACGCTATGGATTCCGAGTATTTCGACCGCATCGACGCGATGAACTTCGTGATGACCCACGACGACGGACAGTCGACAAGCGATCTCAAGAACGCCGAGGTTATTCTTGTCGGCGTGTCGCGCACGTCGAAGACGCCGACCTGCGTCTATCTGGCCAACCGCGGCATCAAGGCGGCCAACGTGCCGATCGTGCCGACCAGTCCGCTGCCGGAAAGCCTGGTGAACGCCAGCAACGCGTTCATCATCGGCCTGACCGAGGACCCGGTGCGCCTGGTGCAGATCCGGCGCAACCGCCTGCGCATGCTGGCGGCCGACCCCGACACCGATTACACCGATCTCGAAAGCATCAAGCAGGAGATCACCGCCGCCCGCCGGCTGTTCAACGAGCAGGGCTGGCCGGTGATCGACGTTACCCGCCGCTCGATCGAGGAAACCGCCGCCGAAGTCATGCAGCTCCTGGCGCGGCGCGACCGGGACCGGGAAGCGGGCGCGTGAGCGCGGAGCCGTCTTTGATCCTGGCCTCGGCCAGCACTGTCCGCGCGCGGATTTTGAACGATGCCGGCGTGCCGCACGCGGTCGAGCCCGCCTCGGTCGACGAGACGGCGGTCAAGGAATCGCTGCGCGCCGAGGGCGCCTCGGCGGAGGACGCGGCGCTGTCGCTGGCCGGGCTCAAGGCGGAAAAGATCGCGCGGCGGCACGCCGGCGCGCTGGTGATCGGCGCGGACCAGATTCTCGAGCATCGCGGCGACTGGCTCGACAAACCCGGCGACAGGCCAGAGGCGCGGGCCACGCTCGACGCTCTCAGGGGCCATGACCACGCGCTGGTCTCGGGGGTGACGGTGGCGCGCGATGGGGATTTGCTTTGGCGCCATGCCGAGCGCGCCAGTCTGACCATGCGCGATTTTTCCGACGCGTTCCTCGACGCTTATCTCGATCGTATCGGCGATTCCGCCTTCGCCTCGGTTGGCGCCTATCAGATCGAGGACCTGGGCGCGCAACTATTCGCCCGGATCGAGGGGGATTACTTTGCGATTCTCGGCCTGCCGCTGCTGCCGCTGCTGGATTTCCTGCGCGGCCACGGCGTGGTGCGGCGATGACGCTCAGCGGCAAGGCCCGTATCGCCGGCGTCATCGGCTGGCCGGTCGCGCACACGCTCTCGCCCCGGCTGCATGGCTTCTGGCTCGAGCAATACGGCGTCGATGGCGCCTACGTGCCGCTCCCCGTGACGCCGGAAAATTTCTCGGCGGTGCTGCGCGCGCTGCCGCTGATGGGTCTGGCCGGAATCAATGTCACGGTGCCGCACAAGGAGGCGGCGCTCGCCATCGTCGACCGGGCGGACGCGCGGGCCAGGCGCATCGGCGCCATCAACATGGTGACCGTGGCCGCCGACGGCGCGCTCGAGGGCGACAATTCCGACGCTTACGGCTTCCTCGAAAATCTGCGCGCCGGCGCCGCCCCGTTCGACGCGCGGAAGGGGCCGGCGCTGGTGCTGGGCGCCGGGGGCGCCGCCCGCGCCGTGATCGCCGCGCTCATCGATGCCGGCGCGCCCGAAATCCGCATCGCCAACCGCACCGCCGAACGGGCCGAGGGTTTGGCCGCCGAGATGGGCGGCGGCTGCCGCGCCGTGCCCTGGGACGGCCGCGCCGGGATGTGCGCCGAGGCAGCGCTCCTGGTCAACACCACCAGCCTCGGCATGACGGGACAGGCGCCGCTCGACATGAAGCTCGACGCATTGCCGGCGGACGCGGTGGTCAACGACGTCGTTTACACGCCGCTCGAGACCGGTCTGCTCGCCGCCGCCCGGGCGCGCGGCAACCGGGCCGTCGACGGGCTCGGCATGCTGCTGCATCAGGCGCGCCCGGCGTTCAAGGCCTGGTTCGGCATCGATCCCGAGGTAAGCCCGGCGCTCAGGGCACATATGCTGCGCGATCCCGGGGAGGCCTAGGCGATGCTGATCGTCGGCCTCACCGGCTCCATCGGCATGGGCAAATCCACGGCGTCGTCGATCCTGCGGCGCTTCGGCCTGCCGGTCTACGACGCCGACCGGGCGGTGCACGCCCTGCTCGCCAAGGGCGGCGCCGCGGTGGTACCGATCGAAGCGGCCTTTCCGGGAAGCGTCGAACGGGGCGCGGTCGACCGGCAGGCGCTCGGCAAGCGGGTGTTCGGCGACGCCGCCGCCCTGGCCCGGCTCGAAGCGATCACCCACCCGCTGGTGCGCGAGGTTCAACGCGGGTTTCTCAGGCGGGCGGCGCTGGCGCGCGCGCCGATGGTGGTGCTCGACATCCCGCTGCTGTTCGAGACCGGCGGCGACCGGCGCTGCGACGCCAGCATCCTGGTCACCGCACCCCTGTTCCTGCAGGCGGTTCGCGTGCTTGCCCGGCCGGGCATGGACGCGGCGAAGCTTGCCGGCATTCGCGCCCGGCAGATGTCCGAGCCCGAGAAACGCCGGCGCGCGGATTTCGTCGTCGCCACCGGGCTCGACAAAGGCACGACCTTGCGCGAGCTGAAGCGTATCGTCACACTGCTGGCGGGCCGGCGCGGCCGTCATTGGCCGCCGCGCAACCGCGACCGCCGCCGCTAGCCGGAAGATAGTCCCAAGGGAAGAGCCAAGTGACCCGAGACACCCCCACCGCCGGCGGCTTGCGCGAAATCGCCCTCGATACCGAGACCACCGGCCTCGACCCCGGCGCCGGCCACCGGGTGGTCGAGATCGGCTGCGTCGAGCTCTTGAACCACGTGCCCAGCGGTCGCGAGTTTCACGCCTACGTCAATCCCGAACGCGACATGCCCGCCGGCGCCTTCGAGGTGCATGGCCTGTCCAGCGAATTTCTCGCCGGCCAGCCGGCGTTCGCCGCGATCGCCGAGAAATTTCTCGGCTTTGTCGGCGAGGCGCCGTTGGTCATCCACAACGCCGAGTTCGATCTGCGCTTCCTCGACGCCGAACTCGCGCGGCTCGACCGGCCGGGGCTGGAGCGCGGCCGGGCGGTCGACACTCTGGCCATGGCGCGGCGCAAGTTCCCCGGCGCCCAGGCCAGCCTCGACGCCCTGTGCCGTCGTTTCGAGATCGACACGATCTCGCGCGAAAAGCACGGCGCGCTTGTGGACGCGCGGCTTCTCGCCGCCGTCTATCTCGAGCTCGTCGGCGGGCGGCAGCCGAGCCTCGGCCTGGCCGCGGCGCGG
>CBDVDY010000119.1:0-8150 GCA_965372875.1 uncultured Alphaproteobacteria bacterium
TCTTGGTCCTTGCGGCATCCGCCGCGGCACCAGGCGTTTTGAGCCCCTTGATATTGAATTTTCGGTAGGCGTTCTTCAGCAACCCGTCCGGGCCGGCGACGATCATCGCGCCCACCGCCTTGTCGCCGGAAATATGCGAATTGTCGTAGACCTCGATGCGCCCGGGCGGCGCGTCGAGCCCGAACGCCTGGGCGACGCCGTCGAGCAGCCGGCGCTGCGAGGCGCTTTCCGAGAGGCGCCGGGCGAGCGCCGCCTGCGCGTTGCTCAATGCGTGTTCGATGAGCTTTCGCTTGGCGCCGCGGCGCGGGCGCGCGACTGTCACCCGCCGGCCGGCGCGCGCCGCCAGCGCCTCGGTCACCAACGCCGGATCGTCGATCTCGTGGCTCAGCATGACCAGCGGCGGCGGCGTCTTGTCGTCGTAGAACTGGCCGAGGAAGGCGGTCATTACCTCGGCCACCCCGTGCTGGCGGTCGTGGCGCGGGAAGTAGGAACGATTGCCGTAGTTGCGGCCGCTGCGAAAGAAGAAGACCTGGATGCAGGTCTGGCCGGCGTCCTGATGCGCGGCGATGACGTCCGCCTCCTCGACGCCACGGACGTTGATGTCCTGCCGCGCCAGGATTTGCGAGAGAGCGCGGATGCGATCGCGGTAGAGCGCCGCCGTCTCGTACTCCTGGGCGTCGCTCGCCCGCTGCATGTGGCCGGACAGCCGCCTCTGGATGTCCGGGTTGCGGCCCGAGAGGAACGCGTCGGCCTGCTTGACCAGCGCCCTGTAGTCCGCGCCGCCGATACGGCCGACGCATGGCGCGCTGCACCGCTTGATCTGATACAGAAGACACGGCCGGGTCCGGCTCGAGAGCACGGAATCCGAGCACGAGCGCAGCAGGAACGCGCGCTGCAGCGCGGCCAGGGTCTGGTTGACCGCGCCGGCCGAAGCGAACGGGCCGTAATAGGCGCCCCTGCGCGTCTTCGCGCCGCGGTACTTGGTAAGGCGCGGCCATTCGTGATCGCCGCTGATGAGGATGTAGGGAAACGACTTGTCGTCGCGCAGCAGAACGTTGTAGCGCGGGCGCAGCCGCTTGATCAGGTTGCTTTCGAGCAGCAGCGCCTCGACCTCGGTGTGGGTGGTGACGACCTCGAGCAGGCGGGTCTCGGCGACCATGCGCTGGTGCCGGTCGGACAGCTTGTTCGCGTTGGTGTAACTGGCGACCCGCTTTTTCAGGTTCTTGGCCTTGCCGACATAGAGCGCGTCGCCCTTTCGGTCGATCATGCGATAGACGCCCGGGCTGTCGGACAGGGTGCGCAGATGCCGGCGAAGTATGGCGAGCCCCTCGGCCAGCGACGGGGCAATCGCGGCCTCCCGCCGGCCGGAATCGTCCGGCGTCCCGGGCGGATCGGATTTTGCTCTTTGGATGTTCTCGGCCATGTCCATTATGTTGCCGCCGCGGCGGCCGCGGTCAACCGAAACACCAACCATTCCGCCGCCGACCCCGCCAATCGCCCGTCACCGCGTCAGCGCCGAAATGATATCCACCAATTCTGTGGAAAAGTATGTGGGTAAGGCGCGCTGCCCGCGCTCGGGGCCTTGGTATAGTTAACTTATACCACATTGCCTAAAAAACAGGCACTTTCTGTAACTCATTGTTTTTTATCGTATAAATCGAAGACAAGTATCAACAATAAGTTACCTCACTTTTTTTGTTACGACGGCGAAGCGTTATCAGCTCGCCCTCCCGCCGCTGTGCACAAATATCCCGGATTCCCTACGTCTTTCGGGCTATCGCCTGACATATTCGCATGGCCGTCATGGATTCGAATTTACTCGCTCGATCTCGATCCCGACGCTACCGGCGTCGGCATAGACGTCGAGCTTTTCGATCCGGACACGGACCAGCCGTACCCGCTTGTCCTCGAGGCAAAAGGCCGCGATTCTCTCGGCCAGAGTCTCGACGAGATTGAGGTGTTCGGAGTCGGCGATGCGCCGGACACCGCTGACGATCTCCTCGTAGCACACCACGTTGGCCAACTTGTCACCGTGCGGTGCAAAGTCCTCCGCCACCGACAGGTCGATGTTGAGCCGCACGCGCTGGCGCGCGTCGCGCTCGTGCCGGTGCACGCCGATCGAACACCGCAGCACCAGATCGTGTACGAATACATGACGAATTCGGGCGCCGGCGTCGGCGAGCGGCAGCGGGTGAACCACTTGGGGTCGGGGCATGGCGCGTGTTTCTCCTTACTCCTGACCGCGCGTCGACGCGCCGCGGAAAGACTTTCGCGGGCGCCTTTTCAAGACGCGGATTATTCTTCGGCCGGTTTGTACTCGCCCGCCTGCCTCCAGGCGAGGTGCTGTCCACCGTCGAGCACCAACATTTGCCCGGTGACGGCCGGCGCCGCAAGCAGAAACCGCACGGCGGCGCATATCTCTTCGGGCGTGGTGCCGCGGCCCAGCGGCGTCAATGCGTTCTGGCGGGTAAACTGTTGCTCGGTCTGGCGTTTGCTTTTGAGCGTCGGCCCGGGTCCGACGGCGTTCACGCGGATGCGCGGCGCCAGCGCCAGCGCCAGTGTCTGGGTCAATGTCCAGAGCGCCGTCTTGCTCACCGTGTAGGACAGGAAATAGGGCGTCAAGTTCCACACACGCTGGTCGAGGATATTGATGACGTTACCGCTGGCGCCGTCGGGCATTTGCCCGGCAAACGTCTGCGTCAGCACCAACGGCGCCCTGAGATTGGTCTCCATGTGCGCGTCCCAGCTCTCGCGCGTGGTGGTCTCGACGCGGTCCTGTTCGAAAAGCGAGGCGTTGTTTACCAGACAGGTAATCGGCCCAAGAATTTCGGCGGCCTGGCCGATGAGCAGCGATGTCTCGCTCTCGCGGGACAGATCGGCGCGCACCGCCGCCGCGCGTCCGCCGGCGGCGGTGATCCGGGCGACCACCTCGGCCGCCTCGTCGGCCGAGCGGTTGTAGTGCACCACCACCGCCCAGCCGGCGGCGGCCAGGTCAAGCGCGATGGCGCGCCCGATCCGTTGGGCGGCGCCGGTGACGAGTGCGTTCCCAAGCGGCTTGGCGTTCATGGCGGAAGGATGGCGGAAGCGCCGGCGCGGTTCAAGGGGAAGCTGGGCCGGCCCGCCGGGCCCGCCCCGGGGTCAGGACAGGGAGGCGGAAATTCCGGAAACGCCGGAGAACTGGACGACGATATAGGCGGCGTAGACCATCAGGAAAAACAACGCCAAGGGCCGGCTTATCCGGCGTACCATCGCCGCCAAAGCCACGAATGCGACCGCGACGGCAAGCATCACCCAGACGTCGAACATAATGATCTTGTCCGGGATCGGCACCGGCGTGACGACCGACACGATTCCCATGATGGCAAGGATATTGAAGATGTTGCTGCCTAGCGCGTTGCCCAGGGCAAGATCGGTGTGGCGGTGAAAAGCGGCGACCAGCGCGGTCGCCAGTTCGGGCAACGAAGTGCCGACCGCGACCAGGGTGATGCCGATCACCGCGTCCGATACGCCGAGACCTCGGGCCACGCCGACCGCGCCGTTGACCAGCAAATTCGAGCCCACGAGAACCGCCGCGACGCCGCCCAAAAGCCGCGTCAGCACGAGCCAGCCCGCCTGGCGCCGCGGCTCCAGCCCCCGCACCTCCTCCTCCACTTCCGCGGTAGCCGCCCGCGACTGCCGGTCGGACCGGTAGCATATGAAAAGGAAGACAGCGAGAAAGCCGAGCATGACGGCGCCGTGCCAGAACTTGATGGTGCCGGCGAAACAAAAGGCCAGGAACAGGATGGTCGCGCCGATGGCGACGACGCCGTCCCGTTGCAGCGAACGCGGGTTACGGGTAATCGGGTAAACCAGTCCGGCGGCGCCCAGGACCAGCAGGATGTTGGCGATGTTGCTTCCGACCACGGTGCCGACGGCGACGCCGGGGGCGCCTTCGAGCGCGGCCAACAGGGCAACCACCAACTCCGGCGTAGAGGTGCCGAAGGCGACCACGGTAAGCCCGATGATCAGGGGCGAGACGCCCAGCCTGTTCGCCAACGCCACCGCGCCGCGCACGAGATTGTCGCCGCCAAAAAAGAGCAGCGCCAATCCGGCGACAACCTGCAGACCGATGATCATGTTGCTCGGCGCTTCCACTTTATACGCTTCAAGGGACTCACTGGCGTACGCCCGCTAGCGTACAATGAAGGTGCGTAAGGCCGCTTCCTCGCCGCCCCCGCACCGAAGCGCCGCGCCGGCGGTACTCGTTAGCACGCGACCGCCCCGCCTGGCAAAACCGTTCCCGGCGCGGAACCAAGCGGGCACCCGGCGCGTACTCGGTGTATCGTACTTTATTGGACCGGCGGATTCGGATTACAACGGATTTAAGACGCCGGAGACACGACGCGACTGGACCCCGCATGCCCGAACACGACTTCCTACTCGAGGTGGTTATTTTTCTCGCGGCCGCCGTTGTTTTCGTGCTGCTGTCGCGGCGCCTGCGCGCCAATCCGATAATCGGGTACCTGGCGGCCGGTATACTCATTGGACCGCACGGCGTGGAACTCGTGGGCAACGCGGAAACCACGCGCGGGCTCGCCGAGCTGGGCATTGCATTCCTGCTGTTCTCGATCGGGCTGGAGCTTTCGTGGAAGCGCCTCGGCGTCCTGCGCGCGCAGATTTTCGGCCTGGGCAGCGCGCAGTTCCTGGTCTCCGGCCTGGCCATTGGCGCGGTGGCGGTCGCCCTCGGCGCCAGCGTCGAGGCGGCGGTGATCGTTGGCGGCGGACTGGCGCTCTCATCGACGGCGATCGTTCTGCAACTCCTTTCGGAGCGCGGCGAAATCGCCAGCCGAATGGGCCGGGTCACGTTCTCCATCCTGTTGCTGCAGGATCTCGCCGTGGTGCCGCTGCTCGCGATCGTGCCGCTCTTGGGCGCCGGCGCGGCCACCGACTGGGCGGACCTGGGCCGCGCGGCGGCGACGGGAATCGTCGCCGTCCTGGCCATGGCGGTGGCCGGCCGGGTCGCGCTCAGGCCGCTCTTGCACGCCATCGCCGCGACCCGCGGACCGGAGGTATTCGTCGCGGTAACGCTCCTGGTGGTACTGGGCACGGGATGGGCGGCCGAGAAGATCGGCCTGTCGCTGTCGCTGGGCGCGTTTCTGGCCGGGCTGCTGCTGGCCGAAACCGAATTTCGCCATCAGGTCGAGGCCGATATCAAGCCGTTCCGCAGCCTGCTGCTTGGCCTCTTCTTCATGACCATCGGCATGACCATCGACCTCGGCATGGCGCTCGCTCACTGGAGCCTGGTGGGCGGACTCGTGGTCACGCTTTTGGTCGGCAAGGCGGCGATACTGTTTGGATTGTGCCGGCTGTTCGGCCTGCCAGGCATGTTGTCGCTGCGCGTCGGGCTGTTGCTCAGCCAGGGCGGCGAGTTTGCCTTCATACTGATCGGCGGTGCCACGGCGGCCCAAGTACTGCCCCCGACCATCGGCCAAATCT
The DNA here is from genome assembly GCA_965372875.1 of uncultured Alphaproteobacteria bacterium. Classification (GTDB taxonomy): domain Bacteria; phylum Pseudomonadota; class Alphaproteobacteria; order CBDVDY01; family CBDVDY01; genus CBDVDY01. The sequence continues at coordinate 5,476 of CBDVDY010000119.1, forward strand.
GTCTTATGGTGGTTGGGCTGACCATGGCGCTGACACCGCTCCTCGCCCATCTCGGCAAGCGTCTGTCGGAGCATTTCGAGCGGCAGTCGGTGATCGGGCTGGCGGCACTCGAAGTGGAGAACCTCGACCTCGAAGGCCACGTCATCGTCGCCGGATTCGGGCGCATGGGGCAGGTCCTGGCCAGGTTGCTCGACGGCCGCCGCATTCCCTACGTCGCGCTCGACACCGACCCGGCCGTCGTGCGCGAGATGCGCGCCAAGGGCTTCCCCGTGTATTACGGCGATACCAGCCGGCCCGAACTTCTTTGGGGGGTGGGCGCCGACCGTGCCCGGGCCGCCGTGGTCGTGGTGGGCGACGACGAGGCGGCCATACGGACGGTCAGGCTGCTGCGGGCAAAGCTTCCGGACCTCAGCATCCTGGCCCGCGTCCGCGACCGGAGCCGGATGAAGATGCTGACCGATGCCGGCGCCTCCGTGATCGTGCCGGAGACGCTCGAGGCCAGCCTGCAATTGGGGCGGCGCCTGCTGCGCGACCTGGGCATGCCCGAGGAGGACGTGGTCGGCGCCATCGATGCCCTGCGGAGCGACAGTGGCGGGAGCGCCGGTTTGGGAGCGGAAAGGCCCGGATCAGGCGAAAACGGCGTAGACGCAGGTCACGACGAAACAGCGGGCGGCGTCTGAAAGGAAAGTCAGCACCATCAGCGTCGCGCGCTCGCCAGAATCGTCGATCCGGCGCAGCCGGCCCGGCAGCAGGACGATATCGAATGTCAGCGCGGTGACGATGTCGGACAGCACTGCGCGCATCGGGACATGTCCTTCCGGCTCCGGCGGCCGCGGGCCTGGCACCCGACCGCCGGGCGGTTCCACGAAAAAACCCCGGCGAGGGTCTGTTGCGGGACCCGCGCCGGGGTTTTTGTGCTTAAGCGCGGCACCCCCATCGCGTGGGGGCGCCGGCCATGGGTTGGTTACAGCTTGTCGGTCCGCTGTTCGTCCTGTTCGGTGTCGAACGCCGAGTCCGACACGTTCTTGAGCTTGTCGATGAACTGCTTGGATACCAGTCCGACGAGGCCCGACAGGGCGGCGATACCGAAGGGGGTGACGTCGGTCCCCAGATTACCGTCCAGGAGCAGTCCGCTGCGCAGGATGAAATAGGCGAGCAGCGCCATCGCCGCGCCGATCGCCGGCCGCAGCAGGAACCACCAGAACCAGCTTGGCGAAAGCGTCCGGTTGCCGGCATAGCTGGCGAAGGACGTGGCGATGTGGACGAACGCGCCGAGCGCGCCCGAGATCATGACGATCGCCAGAGCGGTCGCTTCCGTCAGGTTGACCCAAACCACCTGGCCTTCGTGAATCGCCGTGGTCGGCCAGACCCTGAGCAGCGTGGCGGCCAGAAAGACCGCAAGGGCGGCGACGAACAACCCGACGGCGAGCGTCTCCCGCCCGCCATGATGTGCGCCGGAGCCTCCGCGCCCCTTTTGGTTCACCGTGGTCGTACCGTTAGCCATTTCCCGTTTCCTTTCTGGTGCGGCACTTATTTCCGTCGCGCCGGCCAATCATCGTACCCGCGGCGGCGATGCCTGCTCTGGCGCTCCCCGGCCGCGTGATCCGCCGAATTAGCCGGAAGCGTTCGCGCCCCACAGCCGTGTTCACGGCAAATGGTAAATTTCGTTGGTTAATAAAACGCTAAACGATTCGACAAAATCGGCCGCCGCAGACGCCGACCGAGCGCGCCGGATTGGTGGCAGGGCCGTCCTTGCGGACGGCTTGGCGCGACGAGAGGTTCAAATCCCAAGCCCCCCGCCAATACGACGATGGCCCGTCCGCATGGACGGGCCCTGGCGTCCCAGCGGCGAGGGCGGGATTTGAATTTCCCGAACATCGGCTCGGCCCGGCGGCGGCACTGCCGCCTTGGGCGCCGCGTCGGGTTCAAATCCGGCCACCCCCGCCAGCAAAAAAACCCGGCCGCGAGGACCGGGTTTTCTTGTTGGTTGCGGGGGCAGGATTTGAACCTGCGACCTTCAGGTTATGAGCCTGACGAGCTACCGGACTGCTCCACCCCGCGGCAGATCGGGTGTCGGATGTCAGGGGTCGGATGTCGGATTTCGGCGCCCCATGCGAAGACCCCGAAATTCCGGCGACAACCTTCCCCATTTTTGTTTTTTCGGCGTCTTCATCATCGCGAATAAGGATTTGACCGCCAATATTCCACATCCGGTTTCTGATGTCTGACATCTGGCATCTGGCATCCGGCGCCTCCCGCGCGCTTGCAAGGCCTGGCGACGACCTACTCTCCCACGCCTTAAGACGCAGTACCATCGGCGCTGAGGATCTTCACGACCGAGTTCGGAATGGATCGGGTGTTACCCCCTCGCTACAGCCACCAGGCCGTGCAAACGCACGGACAGCGGAATCAATCGGCGATCAAGGAACAAGTGTCTTTGCGGGACGCCACGCGCGAGCCCCATCGGGGCTTGCCGCTGCGTGCGACGGTCCCCTTTCCGAGGAAAGGGGTCGTGAGCAAGCCTATCGAGCGATTAGTACCGGTTAGCTTCACGCATTGCTGCGCTTCCACACCCGGCCTATCAACGTGGTGGTCTTCCACGGCTCTCAAGCGAGACCTAGTTTCGAGGGAGGCTTCCCGCTTAGATGCTTTCAGCGGTTATCCCGTCCGTACAT
>CBDVDY010000120.1:0-8099 GCA_965372875.1 uncultured Alphaproteobacteria bacterium
CAAACCCACGCGAACGGGCTGGCGCTCACCGGGCAAGCCAAGGGCGGCGAAACCGGCGATGCTCCCGCAACGCAGGAGGCCCCGGTTCAAACGCTCGGCTCCCTCCTCACCGGCGGCGCCGCAAAGAGCAACGGCGCAAAGAGCGACGGCGCAAAAAGCGGTGGCGCAAAAAGCGGCGGCGCGCCCGATACCATCCCCAACGCGTCGGCCACCGGCGAAGCCGCGCCGCTGGAGGGCGAATCCTCGACCATCCTTGTCGATGGCGTGGATGGCCCGCGGACGGCGGGCGCCGAGGGCCCGGATCGTCTTGGCCTGGCGGTCGAGACGCCGAGTACCGACAAATCGGCCGCGGTTACCGCGGAATCCGCGATCCGAATTTCCGCCTTGAACGAAGCGCCAAGCAAAGTGACCGACGCGCCGGCGACTACGGACCAGGGCGCGTCGCGCGCCGCGGTGGCGCAGATCGCGTCGATCGGCGACTCGGCGGCCAACGGCTCGGGCGATCGCCCGCCGATGCCGCGGTCCGCGAACCCGGAAGTCGCGGCGGCGCCAAGCGAAGCCGAAACCGCCTTTAAACCCGCCTCGAGCGCCAATGAATTGGCGCCCCAGGGCAATGCCGCGGCGAGCGCGCACACCAACGTCAGTGCCAATGCCAGCGATGGTCCGAATATGTCCGGGCAGCCGGCGCGCCCGGCAAACCCGGCCCTCGTGAACGCCCAGGTCGCGGTACAGATCACCCGGGCCGCCGCCGAGGGCATGGATCGGATCATCATCCAGCTCCAGCCGGAATCCCTCGGTCGCATTGACGTCAAGCTGGAGATCGGCAGCGACGGCCGAATGACGGCGATCATACTCGCCGAAAAGGCCGACACGCTCGACATGCTCCAGCGCGATGCCCGCAGTCTGGAGCGCGCGCTGCAGGAGGCCGGATTGAAAACCGATTCGGGCAGCCTGTCGTTCCACCTTCGGGGCCATGGCGGAGACGGAACCGACTTTGCGCAGCACATGAATCAATCCGAGGCCGGCGATTTCGGAGCCGACGACGGCCTCGCGGGGGACCAGATCGATGAGCCGGACTTTGCCGACAATTCGGCATACGCCGGCCACGGTCTCTTGGACATCCACGTTTAAGGAAACCTCGTAATGGAAATCAGCCAGACCGGATTGTTGGGAGTGAATGGCAGCGCCGCCGCCGCCTCTTCCGAGACCTTGGCGCAGACCTTCGACAACTTCCTGATGCTGCTGACAACGCAGCTTCAGAATCAGGATCCGTTGTCGCCGATGGAAAGCACGGAATTCACCAGCCAGTTGGTGCAGTTTGCGTCGGTCGAGCAACAGATCACCCAGAACAAGAACCTCGAGGCCCTTGTCGCACTCCAGCGAAGTAACCAGGCGGTAAGCGCACTCGGGTTCCTCGGCACCACCGTCGAAGCGTTCGGCAACGAGATTATGCTGGAATCGAGCGCGGCCGAGTTCAACTACACTCTGCTCGCCGACACAGAGGTCGTGAAGATCACGATTCTGGACGAGGACGATAATCCGGTCCGGACGATCGAGGGCGACCCGTCGGTAGGCAAGCACAACTTCGTCTGGGATGGCTTGGACGACCAAGGCATCCAGCGTCCCGACGGCATCTACAAGATCCTGGTGACCGCGCTCGACGCCGACGGCAACCTGCTCGATTCGGCGACCACCACAATCGGCACGGTCACCGGCGTCGCCGCCCAGGACGGGGCCGTGGTCGTCAAGTTCGGCGAGATTTCGGTGCCGATCGCCAACGTGTTGGCGGTGACCGAGACGGCCGCCGGCCAAACCACTCAGACCGCCGCGCCATAGAGGCGGTTTGGTTTAGAAATTCGATCTGACAATTGTTTGCAGCGTAAAGGAGAAAAAAGATGAGTTTGTTCGGAGCGATGTTCGCTGGTGTCTCGGGCCTTAACGCCCAGAGCCAGTCCATGGGGATGATTTCCGACAACATTGCGAACGTCAACACGGTTGGCTTCAAGGGCAGCGAGGCGCAGTTCTCCACGCTGGTCACACGGGCGGCCACGAAAACCACCTTCTCGCCCGGCGGCGTCCAGTCCAACACGCTGCAAAGGATCGACCAGCAGGGCCTGATTCAGGCTTCGACATCGAAGACGGACATCGGCATCCTGGGCGACGGATTTTTCGTCATCAACGAGAAATCGGCGCCCACCACGACGGACGAGTATTTCTACACCCGGGCCGGCTCCTTTACCCCGGACAAGACCGGTTTTCTTACCAATACCGCCGGTTTCTTCCTGATGGGCTGGCCCACCGACAGCGCCGGCGTGCCAACGCCGTCGAACCTGAGCACGCTTTCGAGCACGCAGGCGATCAACGTCAAGGGCATTGCCGGCAACGCCACGGCAACGACGACCATTTCGATCGGCGCCAACCTGCCGGCCGCGGCCGTGGTGGGCGCGTCGGAGAACGTCAGCGTGCAAATGTTCGATTCGCTTGGCGTCGGCCACAGCCTCGGTCTCAAATACACCAAGGGCGCTATAAATCAGTGGAACCTCTCGGCCGATCCGCCCAAGGACGGGGCCATCCTGACGCTTCGCGACGCCTCGAGTAACATTCACGCGGCGACCGGGCGCCTTGACTTCAACGCCCTGCCGGCGGTCAACGACACCGTCAGCATCAAGGGCACGACCTATACCTTCATCGCCGGCGCGACCGCCGGCAACAACATCCAGACGGGCGTGAGCCTGGCCACGACGGTCGCCGACCTGGTGGCCGCCGTAGCCGATTCGCGGATCACCCAGGGTACGGGCACCGAGAACACCTCGATCTTCCTGCGCAACAACCCGCCGGCCTCGACCACGGTGACCGCCACCTCGACCGGTAACGTCACATTCACGATCGACACCACCAATATCAACGCCCCGACTATTTTGGCGAACGCCACCGCCACGTCGAATCAGACGATCACCATCAACATGCGCGGGACCACTTATACCGTCGCCATTTTGAATACCGACACCGCCACCCAGATCGGCGGTAAAATCGTAACCGCGATCGACGCCACCAACCAGTTGTTCGACGCGGCCGGTGGTGCCCCTACGGTTACCGTCACGGTTGGCCCGTCCATGGCCTTCGACGCCACCCTCACGCCGAACATCGCGCAATCGGCCAACGGCGTTCAGACGGTTTCGGCGATCACGGGCACCGTGCCGTCCATTTCGTTCAACGGCAACGGCACGCTGGCCTCCACCAACGTGGCTACCGCGGCCGCCGTCTGGGCGAATGGCGCCAACGCCAGCTCGATCACGCTGAACCACGGCACGGCCGGCGCGTCCGACGGCATGACCCAGTTCTCGAGTACCTTCGTGACCTACTTCATCCAGCAGAACGGCGTCCGGTTCGGCACCTTCAGCGAGGTCAGCATCAACGACAAGGGTATCGTCACGGCGCTGTTCGACAATGGCCAGACCACGCCGATCTTCAAGATCCCGCTGGCCACGTTCTCCAACGCCAACGGGCTCTCGGGGGCGACCGGCAACGTTTTCCGGGAATCCGACTCCAGTGGCACCGCGCTGCTGAACCAGGCAACGACCGGCGCGGCCGGTACCATCGCGGCCTCCGCCCTGGAAGCCTCGAACGTCGATCTGGCCGACGAGTTCACCAGCATGATCGTGACGCAGCGGGCCTATACCGCCAGCGCCCGGATCATCACCACGGTCGACGAGATGCTCGAAGAGGTGACCAGAATCGCCCGGTAACTGGGGGTTTCCAGCGGATTAGCCGGCCGGGCTAGGGCCCGGTCGGCGCCGTTTGAGGGGTCCTTAACCGTGATCCTTAGAGGTTTTTTAAACGCGCTCTTCTAGAGTCCGTATAGCCGAGAACAAGTAGTTCGTTAGGGGAGAGTTAATAAATGAATCAGGAAGGCGTACGGCGCCCCAACCATGTAATCGGACCGGACGGCCAGCCTTTGTCGCTGGGCGATTTGCCGCCTGCCGATACCAAGCGTTGGGTCATTCGCCGTAAGGCACAGGTTATCGCGGCTGTCCGCGGCGGCCTGATCAGCCTCGAGGACGCCTGTGAAAAATACAACCTATCGGTGGAGGAATTCTTGTCGTGGCAACGTATGATTGATCGCCATGGCCTCCCCGGCCTGCGGGTGACTCGTATTCAGGAGTACCGCGAGCGCGACGATGGCGAGGAGACCGGGTTTCCGGGACAGGACGTGGAGGGGTTGGTAAACGCCTGACCGGTTCGTCCCTTCCGGCCCGCACCGGGGCCTCGCGCCAGCGACCGAAACTGGGCACATTTTACCCAGGGACCCGGCAATTTCTGCCGACTGTTAACGGCTTTTTCACCGCACCCCACTAGGTTTGCGGGTGTGGGCTCGTGTCGGCCCGCGCACCACAAGCCCGAACAGGGCATGCCTAAGGGGTAAGGCGACGTGAACGGTTTGCTTCAACTGATGCGGGCTCTCGGCCCTCTCCGGTTATTGATTATTGCCGGAATCGGATTGGGCAGTATAGCGTTTTTTGTCTTCGTCACCGGTCGCCTCGGTGAACCCAATTTGACCCTGCTCTACTCCGATCTCAGCCTGGAAGACAGCAACCAGATCGTCGCCAAACTCGAATCCCAGAACGTGCCGTACGAGCTTCGCGGCAATGGCGGGCAGATTTTCGTGCCACGCGACCAGGTACTCAGGCTTCGCATGTCGATGGCGGAGGAAGGCTTGCCGACCGGGGGCGCGGTTGGCTACGAGATATTCGACCGATCCGAAAGTTTCGGCTCCTCCAACTTCGTCAACAACATAAACCGCCTGCGCGCCCTCGAGGGAGAGCTGGCCCGCACGATTCGAGAAATGGCGCAGGTTCGGGCCGCGCGCGTGCACCTTGTAATTCCCGAGCGTCAGTTGTTCGCCCGCGACCGCCATGAGCCGAGCGCTTCGATCGTCCTGCGGACCCATGGCGGCATCCGGCTGTCGAAGTCGCAGGTTCTTGCCATCCAACATTTGGCCGCGGCCGCGGTGCCGGGGCTGAAGCCCAGCCATATTTCGGTCATCGACGATCGCGGCAACCTGCTGGCGCGCGGGGCCGGCGACGAGCAGGACGACGGCTCCTCTCTCGTCGATAGCGACGAGGCGCGGCGCGCCTTCGAAGGCCGGATGAGCCGGACCATCGAGGAGCTGGTGGAACGCTCGGTCGGCATCGGCAAGGTGCGCGCCCAGGTATCGGCCGAGATGGATTTCGACCGCATCACAACCAACGAAGAAATATTCGATCCGGACGGCCAGGTCGTGCGCTCGACGCAGCTTGTCGAGGAGGAGGCGGAAGGTAGCGACAGCGAGGAAAACCAACCCGTTTCGATCCAGACCGACCTGCCCCGGGACCCCAACGAGGCCGCCGCCAACGGCGCCCAGAAAAGCGCAAACAGGTCGACTCGAAACGAGGAAACCGTCAATTACGAGATTTCAAAGACCGTCCGCAGCCACGTTCGCGAGAGCGGCATTGTCAGAAAACTCTCGGTCGCGGTGTTGGTGGACGGTACCGTCGAGACCGCCGACGACGGCGCCAGTACCTACTCCCCGCGCAGCGAGGAGGAAATGAAGCAGATCACCACGCTGGTGCGCTCGGCGATCGGCTTCAACGCGGAGCGTGGCGACGTGGTCGAAGTTATCAACATGCAGTTCGCCCAGGCCGAAACCACGCTCGACGCCGACGACGAGGGTGCCGGCCTCGATCTCAATAAGAACGATTTCATGCGAATCGCCGAAATCGCCGTGCTCGGTATCCTCGGCGTTCTGGTCCTGCTCCTGGTGGTGCGCCCGGTGATAAGCCGGTTGTTCGAACCGCCGCCCGCCCAGCCTCAGCAAATGGTTGGCAAATCCGCCAGCGCGGCGCAGATTTCCGCGCCGGAGCCGGTGGTGGAGGAAGAGGATTCGATGATCGATATGCAGCAAGTGGAAGGGCGGGTAAAGGCGTCGACCATCAAGAAAATAGGCGAGTTGGTCGAGAAGCACCCGGACGAGACGGTCTCGATCATGCGTAACTGGATGTACGACGCGAATTAGGGCTCCGGCATGGCGACAACAACAGATTTCGGCGGTTTGCGCGGGACCGACAAGGCGGCCATGCTGCTGCTCGCGCTCGGCGATGACAACGCGTCCAACATCTTCCAGTTGATGGACGACGAGGAGATCAAGGAAATTTCCCAGTCCATGGCCAGCCTGGGCAGTATCCAGTCGAGCGTGGTCGAACGCGTACTGATCGAATTCACGGACATGATGTCGGCCACTGGCTCGCTTGTCGGCACCTTCGAAAGCACCGAGCGTCTTCTCAACAAAGTGCTGTCGGACGACCGGGTCAACAACATCATGGAGGAAATCCGGGGCCCGGCCGGCCGCACCATGTGGGACAAGCTCGCCAATGTAAACGAATCCGTGCTGGCGACCTACCTCAAGAACGAGTACCCCCAGACCGTCGCCGTCGTGCTCGCGAAAATCAAGCCGGACCACGCGGCACGCGTGGTCGGGCAGCTCCCCGAAGGATTGGCGCTCGAGGTCATCATGCGCATGTTGCGCATGGAATCGGTGCAGCGTGAGGTGCTCGACGACGTGGAGCGCACACTGCGCAACGAATTCATGACCAACCTGGCGCGCACCAACCGCCGGGACGCGCACGAACTGATGGCCGAGATTTTCAATAATTTCGACCGCGCGACCGAACAACGCTTCATGAGCGCGCTGGAGGAACGAAATCGCGACGCCGCCGAGCAGGTGAAAGCCCTGATGTTCACTTTCGACGATCTTTCAAAACTCGATCCCGGGAGCATGCAGACCCTGCTGCGCAAGGTGGACAAGGCAAAGCTGCCACGAGCGCTCAAGGGCGCCAACGAGGCGCTGGCAAGCTTCTTCTACGCCAACATGTCCGAGCGCGCCGCCAAGCTCCTGCGCGAGGATCTGACCGACATGGGACCCGCCCGCCTCCGCGAGGTCGACGAGGCTCAGACATACGTCGTCAACCTGGCGAAGGAGCTCGCCGCGACCGGCGATATCATGATCGCCGACAACAAGGAAGAGGACGAGCTGGTTTACTAGCCGAACTGGATCCGATGACTGCCCCACGAAAATTCGATTTTGCGTTTTCATTCGACGAGGATGAACCGGCGTCGACAGCCGGCGGCGGCGACGATCGCCCCTCGCGTGCCAACGCGAAGATCAAGGAAGCCTATGAAAAGGGCCGCGAAGCGGGCCTGGCCGAGGCACGGGCGACGATTGAGCGCCAATTGGCCGCTGCCGCCGAGGCGATCGGTCAAGGTTTTTCCAAGCTTGAATCCACGCGCGCCGCCATCGAGAGCGAGATGAACCGGCAGGCCATCGAGATGGCTAGCACCCTCGTCGGCAAGGCGTTGCCCGCGTTGGCCCGGCGCGAAGCGATGGGCGAAGTCCAGGCCACGGTCAAGGAATGCCTGGCACGGGTTCTGGAGGAACCGCGGGTTGTCGTGCGCGTTGCCGACTCACTTCTCGATTCGCTGCAGGCGCGGATCGACGCGCTTGTCCAGGAGTCGGGATACGCGGGAGAGGTAGTCCTGCTTGCCGACGCCGGCCTGGGCCCATCGGATTGCCGGGTGGAGTGGGCCAATGGCGGCGCCGAACGCGATATGGGCAGCGTCTGGCAGGAGATAGAGGCCGCCATCCAGCGGTCATTATCGATACCCAGCGGCGATAGCATTCAAGCGGCGGCGGTCAGGATGCCGACGAACGCCAACAACAGCGAGCTATAGGAGTAGGTCATGGCGGAAGACGAAGATTTTGAGTTGGACGATCTCGGTGACGAGGCGGGTCAGGAAGGCGATCCATCCGCTACCGCCACGGACGCGGAGGCCCAACCGGCGGGGGATACCATCGGCGACGCCATCGACAGCGGCAAAGACGACAATGTCCCCAGCACGTCGGACTTGGACGCCGTCTACGATATCCCGGTCCAGGTCTCGGCCGTGCTCGGCAAATCGACTATGCAGGTCAACCAGTTGCTGAAGCTGGGTCGCGGCGCCGTCGTCGAGCTCGATCGAAAGGTCGGTGAAGCCATCGACATTTATGTGAACAACCGGCTGGTCGC
>CBDVDY010000121.1:0-8013 GCA_965372875.1 uncultured Alphaproteobacteria bacterium
CGGAACCCTGGCGGTCCAGCACGCGGCCGACCATCCGGATACGCCGGCGCTGGTCCTGCTCTCGGCCCATTCGGGCGGGCCGGACATCGCCCGGCGGATGAGCGAGCACGGCCTGTGGGGCCGGGATCGCCTGGCCGAGATCGAGGAGCGGGCGCGGGCCCTGGCGGCGGCCGGCAGAGAGCGCGAGCTGATGCTGCTGCCCGGCTGGTGGAACGTCATCAGTGCCGAAAGCGCCCTGGATGTGCTGGCCGGCATGCCGGATATCGTGGCCCTGGCGCCCCGGATATCGTGCCCGGTGCTGTATCTGCGGGGCGACTTTGAGCCGCCGGACTTGTATCCGGGCGAGGCGTTCGGCAAGGCCTGCGCGGGCCCCTGCGATCTGGCGGTGATCGAGAACTGCGACCATTTCTACGTTGGCCGCGAGGATTCGGTCGCGGCGCGCGTCGCGGACTGGCTGGCGAATATTTTGGCGGTCGGCTAAGCCGTCGAAACAATTGTGCCGATCCGTGCAAATGCTATTTTGCGTTTGGTATTCCACCGAGGCGGAGCCGCCGGGAACATGAGAGTACGATTCCGAACCATCGTATTGGCCGTCGCGTTCGCCCTTCCGGCGGCGCCGGCGCACGCACAAACATACCAGAGCGAACACTATAGCCTGCGCCTGGCGACGGTGGCGAAGGGCCTCGACCACCCCTGGTCGCTCGCCTTCCTGCCCGACGGGCGGATGCTGGTGACCGAACGGCCCGGCCGGCTGCGCGCGGTCACGGCGCGGGGCGAGATTTCGAGCCCGATCAAGGGCGTGCCCAAAGTCTACGCCAGGGGCCAGGGCGGGCTGCTCGAAATCATCGTCGATCCGGACTTCGCCGCGAATCGGACCCTCTATCTCTCCTATGCCGAGCCCGGACGGGGCGGCGGCGGGACGGCGGTCGCGCGGGCCGTACTGGCGGGCGACCGGCTGACGGATTTCAAAATCCTGTTCCGGCAGGTTCCCAAAACCGGCGGCGGCCGGCATTTCGGCTCGCGCCTGGTGATCGCGCCGGACGGGACGCTGTTTGTCACAATCGGCGAGCGCGGCGAGCGCCGGCGCGCCCAGGACCCGACGGTGAACCGGGGCCAAATCATCCGCATCCGGCGCGACGGCACCGTCCCGGAAGACAACCCGTTCGTGGGCAAGCGTGGCTTTCGGCCGGAAATCTGGTCCTACGGCCACCGCAACCCGCAGGGCGCGGCGCTGCATCCGGTGACCGGAAAGCTTTGGATCCACGAACACGGGGCGCGCGGCGGCGACGAGATCAACATCCCGCTGCCGGGGCGCAACTACGGCTGGCCGGTGATCGCCTACGGACGGCACTATTCCGGCGGGCGGATCGGCGAAGGCACGCACAAGGAAGGCATGGAGCAGCCCATCTATTACTGGGACCCGTCGATCGCGCCCTCGGGCATGGCGTTCTATACCGGCGACAGGTTCCCGGCCTGGAAGGGCAATCTTTTCGTCGGCGCGCTGAGCTTTCGCCTGCTGGCGCGGCTGACGCTCGAGGGCGAAAAGGTGGTTGCCGAGGAACGCCTGTTCAGCGAACTGCGGGAACGTATCCGAGACGTGCGCCAGGGCCCGGACGGATTCATCTACCTGCTGACCGATTCGTCCGACGGCAGGCTGTTGCGCATCGAAAAGGCGGCGCCCTGAGCATTGAGGGCAAACAGGGGACTCGACGATCGGTACGGGAGGCGAGGATGCGCATTATAGCGGCGGCGGCAATCATCTTCGGGCTGAGCGCGGGCCAGGCGTTGGCGGAAACGCGCGTCGATCTGGAACTCGTGCTGCTGGCCGACGCCTCGCGATCCATCGACGACGATGAGATTCTGTTCCAGCGCAAGGGCTACGCCGCCGCGATCACCGATCGCGGCATCGTCAGCGCCATCATGCACGGCTTCGACAAGCGCATCGCGGTGACCTACGTCGAATGGGGCGGCGTCGGCTCGCAGGAGGTGGTGGTGCCGTGGACCATCATCGACGGCCCGGAAAGCGCTTCCGCATTCGCCAAGGCGCTGCTCGAAACGCCGCGCATGGCCTTCGGCCCGAACGCCATCGGCGACGCCATCGCCGCCGCGCACGCGCTGATCGAAACCAACGGCATCGACGGCCACCGCAAAATCATCGATTTTTCGGGCGACAGCGCCAACAGCTTCGGCGGGGTGCCGGTGGCCGAGGCGCGGGCGGCGGCGCTTTCGGCGGAGATCGTGATCAACGGCCTCGCCATCCTCTGCCGGCGCTGCGCCAGCGGCCGTCCAAACTTCTACGATCTGGAAGCCGCGTTCCAGGCGACGATCATCGGCGGCCCGGCCAGCTTCGTCATCACCGCCGACGGCAGCGCCCGCTTCGCCGCCGCCGTGCGCAAGAAGCTGCTGCTCGAGATCGCCGCCGGGTATTGAGGTTAGAGAAATTTCCGGTTCGTTCGAGACAGCCCCCTCACCCAGCTCCGGCTAGGGCTCAGCCTACGGCCTCGCCAAGCCTTCACAACCCTCTCCCCCCGGCGGGGGAGAGGGAAGGGTGAGGGGGGCGTCAGCGATTAAAACGAAACGGAGAACGCGCTAGCGCGCCCGCCCGCCGCCGCCCTACCCCTCGTGCCGCCCGACGATCGCTATCGACGAGATGTTCTGGTGCGGGAAGCCGCCCAGATTGTGCGTCAGCGCCAGTCGCGGCTCGTCGAGCTGGCGCTCGCCGGCGCGGCCCAATAGCTGCAGATACATCTCGTAGAGCATGCGCAGGCCGGAGGCGCCGATCGGGTGGCCGAAGCATTTCAGGCCGCCGTCGATCTGGCACGGGATGCCGCCCTCGGCATCGTAGAAGCCGTCGAGCACGTCGCGCCAGCCCTGGCCTTCCTCGGAGAGATACAAATCCTCCATGGTCACCAGCTCGGTCACCGAAAAGCAGTCGTGCACCTCGATCATGGAGATCTCGTCGCGCGGCTTCTCCACGCCGGCCTCCTGATAGGCGCGGGTGGCGGCCTTGCGCGTGGTCATGAAATAGCTGCCGTCCCAACTGTTGTGCGACGCCTCGGTGCCGTTCGAGACGGCGAGCTGCAACGCCTTGACCGTGATCAGATCGTGCTTGCCCAGGCTCTTGGCGATCTCGGGCGTGGTGACGATGGCGGCGGCCGCGCCGTCCGAGACGCCGCAGCAATCGTAGAGACCGAGCGGCTCGGCGATCATCGGCGCGTTCAGCACGGTCTCCATGCTGACCGCCTTGCGCAGGTGCGCCTTCGGGTTCTTGACGCCGTTGGCGTGGCTCTTGACCGAGACGTGCCCGATCGCGCGCTTGAGGTCGGCGGCGTCGAGCCCGTGCTTGGTCTGGTAGGCGGTGGCGAGCTGCGCGAAGCTGCCCGGGGCCGAGGCGTTGGCCCAGTAGAGGCTGTTGAGCGCCCCGCGGCCGCGCTGCGGCAGGCCGCCATAGCCGGTGTCCTTGAGCTTCTCGACGCCGACGGCCAGGGCGATGTCGGCGGCGCCCGAGGCGACCGCGTAGACCGCGCCGCGAAAGGCCTCGGTGCCGCTGGCGCAATAATTCTCGACCCGCGTCACCGGGATGTAGGGCAGCCTGAGCGCGGTGGCCAGCGGGATCGCCGATTTGCCCACATGCACGTCCTCGATCGCGGTGGCGAACCAGGCGGCGTCGATGGCGGCGGTCTCGATTCCGGCGTCGGCCAGACATTCCTCGTAGGCCTCGACAATCAGATCGTCTGCCTCCCGGTCCCAGCGCTCGCCGAATTTCGAGCAGCCCATGCCGAGAATGGCGACCTTGTCCTTGATGCCCTTAGCCATGGCTCATGCCTCCTGTGCTGGCGTGGCTTTCCAGAAGTATCTGGTGAATCCCCGCTGATCGTCAAACTCCTTTATGCGGAAAACCATGCGCATCCGCATGCCGACCTCGACCGCGCCTTCGTCGACGTCGGTGAGATCGACCATCAGCCGCCCGCCCTCGTCGAACACCACCATGCCGAAATGGTGCGGCGGGTCGGGCGAATAGGTGAGATTATCGGCCGTCCAGCTTTGGATCGTGGCCGGAATGTCGGCGAAAGGGTGGTCGTCCTGGCTGTGGGTCTCGCCGCAATTGGGGCTGACGCAGACGTTCGACTTGGGGAACTGGACGGTGCCGCAGGTCCGGCACTTGCCGCCGACGAACGAGCTCAGCATGTCGCGCTTGCGGTAGAGCGTCGACAGCGGCGTCTGCTTGTCGAGCTCGCTCCTGAGCCCCTTGTCGCGCGCCACCAGCTCGTTGAAACCCAGATATTTGTTGTAGTTGGTCTCCTCGCGGCGGCGCGCCAGGTGCCCCTTGACACCTAGGCCCGGCGCGGCGCCGGCCAGCGCCTCGGTGGTGCGGAACAACAGCGCGTCGCAGCCCTGGCCCCAACCGGCCAGCAGCACCAGTTGCCCGGGCGATGAATCCTGAAGCGCGTCCACCAGCATGACCAGCGGGTGCGCCGCCCCGCTCTCGCCCATGGTCAGATGGAGGGTGTCGCGCACGGCGCCCTCGGCAATGCCGGCCGAGGCGGCCAGGCGCTTGGGCACCGCCGGCATCACGCTGGGCATGACGAAATGGTCGATCTCGCCGGGTGAAGTGCCGGTTTTCTCGAACAGGCCGGCGAGCGCGCGCGGCACGATCTTGGCGTAGCCCTCGTCGCGGATCCAGCGTTCCTCCCAATTGTGGTCGTAGGATTCGGCCTGGCCGCGGTAATGATCGACGAAATCGACGGTCACCTGATTGGCGCCCAGGAATTCGGCGGCAACCTCTTTCCCTCCGGTTCCGTCACCCAGCAGCAGCGCCGCCGCGCCGTCGCCGAACAACAGTTCCTGCCGGCCGGCGGCCTTGGTCCGGCGCTTCTCGGCGGCGACGAACAGGGCCGTGCCGCCGCGCCCGGTGGTGGCGTGCAGGGCGTCGATCAGGCCCGAGGTGCCGGCGCGCTGCGAGGCGCTAACGTCGAGGGTCGCGAGGTTTTCGCCGAGATGGAGCGCCGCCGACAGCACGCCGGCGTTCTGCCGGTCCTCGAACGGCAGCGAGGTCGAGGCCAGGGTGATCGCGGCGAGGTCCTCGGGTGCCGTGCCGTCGAGACAGTCGCGCGCCGCCTCGACCGCCATGGTCAGGCTGTCCTCGTCCCAGTTGCACATGGAGCGCTCGCCCTTGGCCAGCGACTTGAGGCCGGGGTTGAACCAGGCGTTCGCCTCGACGATCGCCCGGCGGCTCAGCCGAAGCCGAGGCACATAGCCCCCGAAGGCGATAATCCCAACCATTCCGTCCCACTCCCTCCCGGTGATCCGCAGCCCCCGTATTATAGCCCGCATTATATCCCGACTGGCGCGGGCCGGAAAATTTCATTCGCCGCAAGGCCCACGTCAGATGGACAGTATACGCCGCATCGGGCATCATGGCTCGATGCGGACTCCCGGGCGGCCCGGCGGGTTGGGAATGCCGAATGTGGGCGGCACCAGGCGCGCGGAAACTTTGTCAGCAGCTGCGAAACCAAGAATCGGAGGAGGAGATCATTATGTCGACAGTTAGAAAATTCACCGGGACCAGCCGGCGCGGCGTGTTCGGTCTGGCGCTGGCCGGATTGGCGGCTTTGGCGATCCTTGCCGGCCCGCTCGCCCAGCCGGCCGAGGCGGCCGGAAAGCTCAAGGTCGCCGCCGTCTTCGAGACGCCGATCGAGGAGCCGTGGGTCAACCAGATCCACGTGGCACTCCTGAAGGCCAAGAAGGAGCTCGGCATCGAGTATGTCTGGTCCGAGAGCGTGAAATCGGCCGATTTCGCGCGGGTGATGCGCGAATACGCCGAAAAGGGCTACGGCCTGATCATGGGCGACGCCTTTGGCGCCGAGCGCATCGCGCGCCGGGTGGCCAAGGATTATCCCAAGATCGCCTTCGTGTTCGGCTCGGGCATCGGGCCGGCCGAGCCGAATTTCGGGGTCTTCGACAACTGGATTCACGAGCCCGCCTACCTCTCGGGCATGATCGCCGGCAAGATGACCAAGACCAACAAGCTGGGCGTCGTCGCGGCGATGGCGATTCCCGAGGTCAACCGCTTGTCGAACGCGTTTTGCGCCGGCGCCAAGTCGGTCAACAAGTCGGTCAAGTGCCGCTATTCCTTCATCGGTTCGTTCTTCGATCCGCCGAAGGCCAAGGAGGCCGCGCTGGCCCAGATCGAAGCCGGCGTCGACGTGATCTATGCCGAGCGCTTCGGCGTCATCGAGGCGGCGGTCGAGAAGAACGTCCTGGCGATCTCCAACATGTCCGACCAGTCGAAGCTGGGGCCCGACCACGTGATCACCGGCCCGGTCTGGGATATGTGGCCGACCGTCAAGAACGCGATCAACGTGGTCAAGGCGGGCGTCTTCACGGCCCAGGATTTCGGCGGCTTCTCCTATATGGGCAAGGGCGGCTCGTATCTCGCTCCCTATCACAAGTGGGAGGCCAAGCTGCCGGCCGACGTCAAGAAGCTGGTCGGCGCCAAGAAGCAGGAAATCCTCGACGGGACGTTCCGCGTCGACATCGACGAGAGCATTCCGAAGTCCGACTGATCGTCCGGGCAAGACGGCAATGAGCCCCCGGGGCGCGCTTGTCGGCGCGCTCCGGGTCGCCGTACGCGGTGCCAGCCGATGACAGCGTCCGTCCCCCTCGTCGCCATGCGTGGCATCGCCAAGAGTTTCGGCGCCGTGCGGGCGGTAAACAATGTCGATCTGACGCTTTATCCCGGCGATACCCTCGGGCTGCTCGGCGAGAACGGGGCGGGCAAGACCACGCTCATGAACATACTCTACGGCGCCTACAGTCCGGATGCCGGGCGTATCGAAGTGGGCGGCGAACCAGTGGCGATCCACAACTCGGCGGTGGCGCTGGCGCACGGCATCGGCATGGTGCACCAGCACTTTCATCTGGTCCCGCGGCACACCGTTCTGGAAAATCTGATGATCGGGCGCAAGGGAAGGCGCGGCCGGCTCGACGCCGCCGGCGCCCGCGAGCGCCTGGCCGGGATCGGCCGGCAATTTCATCTTGTCCTCGACGCCGATACGAGCGTAGGCGAACTGACGATCGGCGAACAGCAGCGGCTGGAGATCATCAAGGCGCTGTTCTGGGGTGCCAGGGTTCTGATCCTGGACGAGCCGACCGCGGCGCTCACGCCGCGGGAAGCCGACGGCCTGTTCGAGGCGGTTCGCGCCATGACTGGCGAAGGCATGGGCGTCATCTTCATCAGCCACAAGCTGCGCGAGGTCCGCGCCATTACCAGCCGCGTGATGGTGATGCGCGGCGGCGAGCTGGTGGCCAATCTGGAAAATACCGATTCGGTCAGCGAGCAGGATCTCGCCAAGCTCATGTGCGGGCGCGAACTGACGCCGCCCGAAAAACCGGCCCAGCAATTGGGCGACGTGCTGTTGCGCCTCGACGGCGTGAGCGCGGGCCCGAAATCGAGGGCGTCGCTGCACGATATCTCGCTGGAGTTGCGGCAGGGCGAGATACTGGGCATCGCCGGCGTTTCCGGCAACGGCCAGCGCGAGCTCGCCGAAATCGTCGCCGGAATTCTGCAGCCCAATTCGGGCACGATCGAAATCGGCGGCAGGCTCATCACCCGGTCCAGCCCCCGGATCATGCAGGCGGCGCGGGTCGGCCGGATTCCCGAGGACCGCATCGGCACCGGCCTGGTCACCACCTTGCCGCTCAGCGACAGCATGGTGCTGCCGCGCGTGGGGGAGGCGCCGTTCAGCCGCCACGGCGTGCTGGACCGCCGCGCCATCGGCAAATTCGTGGCGGAGCAAATATCGGCGTTCGACATCAAGGCCGCCGGCCCCGAGGCGCGCACGGGAACGCTCTCGGGCGGCAATCTGCAAAAGGCGCTTCTGGCCCGCGAGCTGGCATTCGACCCGCTGGTGCTGCTGGCGGCGCAGCCGACGCGTGGGCTCGATGTCGGTGCCGCCCAGTTCGTGCACGGGCTGTTCCTCGAGCTTCGCGCCCGTGGCCGCGCGGTGCTGT
>CBDVDY010000122.1:0-8003 GCA_965372875.1 uncultured Alphaproteobacteria bacterium
TAGGTCAGGATGCCGTCGGCGCCGGCGCGCTTGAAGCCCATCAGGCTTTCCATCATCACCCGCTCGCCGTCGAGCCAGCCGTTGGCGGCGGCCGCCCGCAGCATGGCGTACTCGCCCGACACCTGGTAGACGTAGGTCGGCATGGCGAAGGTGTCCTTCACCCGGCGGACGATGTCGAGATAGGGCATGCCCGGCTTGATCATCACCATGTCGGCGCCCTCGGCGATGTCGAGCGCCAGCTCGCGCATGGCCTCGTCGGTGTTGGCCGGGTCCATCTGATAGGTTCGCTTGTCGCCCTTCAACGAGGCCGACGAGCCCACCGCGTCGCGGAACGGCCCGTAGAAGCCCGAGGCGTACTTGGCCGAATAGGCCATGATCAGCACCTGCTCGAAGCCGGCGGCATCGAGCGCCTCGCGGATCACGCCGACGCGCCCGTCCATCATGTCCGAGGGCGCGATGACGTGGCAGCCGGCCCGCGCCTGATTGAGCGCCTGCTTGACCAGCGCCTCGATGGTCTCGTCGTTGACCACATAGCCGTCGCGGATCAGCCCGTCGTGGCCGTGGCTGGTATAGGGGTCGAGCGCCACGTCGCAGACGATGCCGATCTCCGGCGCCGCCTTGGCGACCGAGGCGATGGCGCGGCAGACCAGATTTTCGGGGTTGAAGGCTTCCTCGCCTTCCTCGGACTTTTGCGCCGGGTCGGTCTCGGGGAACAGCGCCACGGCCGGGATGCCGAGCGCCTGCGCCTCGGCCGCCCGCTCGCCGATGAGATCGGGGCCGTGGCGTTTGACACCGGGCATCGAGGCGATCTCCGAGGCCGCGCCCGTACCCTCGCAGATGAACAGCGGCAGGATAAAATCGTCGACCGAGAGCCGGTTCTCGGCCACCAGCCGGCGCGACCAGTCGGCCCGCCGGTTACGCCGCATGCGCACCCGCGGCCAGGCCCCCATCGGCGCGCCGAGCGAGCTAAGGCCGGGCAGCCGCGTGATCCTGGCCGCCGGCGCGCCGGCATCCTTGCCGCGTTTGCTGGTCATGTTCCCAATCCCCGCTTCCCGTGACGAAACCTAATGTAGGCGCGCGGCGGCGGCGAGACAACGGGGCAGGGGTCAGCGGCGATGCGGGCACGGGCGGATTTGAAACCCGCCCCTACATGGGAGAATTGCGGAGACAATTGTGGACGGGGCGGCGACACGTGTAGGGGCGGGTTTCAAACCCGCCCGTACGGGCAGCGATGGGCACGGCGTGCGCTCGCGCCGGGCCGATCATCGGAAAAGTCCGCATATCACCCCGTGGTCGTCATCAAGCCGCGCCGCCGGCGGCGGCGGGCGAGGCTGAAGAAGGTGACCGCGAGAAACGTGAGCGCGCCGAGCACGCTCAGATGCACGGCGGAATCGGGATTGACGAACGACGAGGCGCTGCTCAGCGACTGCACCAGGGCGGCGCCCAGCAGCGTGCACAGGACCCAGCCGGGCCGGGCGGGACCATGAAGTCCTTTGTTTTTGGACATCCCAAACGGCCTCTATCCGGTTCGCTCTCTATGCGCGACGCTGAAAAAGGTCGCGGCAACCAGGGTGACCGCGCCCAAAACGATCAAATGGATAGCGGAATCCTGGTTGATGAAGGAGGACGCGCTCGACAACGACTGCACCAGGGCCGCGCCTATCAAGACGGACAGGACCGAGCCGCGGCCGCCCGCGATTCTGGTGCCGCCGAGCACGACGGCGGTGATGCTCATCAGGGTGTAATCGATGCCGGTGGCGGGTGAGCCGATGCCGACCTGACCCGCCAGGATCAGCCCGGCGAATCCCGAAAACAGGCCGGACAGCACGAAGGCCAGCAAGATGTGCCGGTTGGCGCTGATGCCGACCCGAACCGCCGCGAGCGGATTCGAGCCCACCGCGCGCAGCCGGCGCCCCAATGCCGTGCGGAACAGGCCGAACTCGAACCACGCGACAATAATCACGATCACCGCGAAACAGGCGGGAATTGCAAACATTCCCCATTGGGTCACGTCGGAGATGTAGTCCGTGATCGGACCCCCCGCCAGCGGCCGCAAAAACAGCGACATGCCCTGCAGTCCGATAAAGGTGGCCAGCGTCAGGACGATCGCCGGGATGTTGAGCCAGGTGATCATCCAGCCCTGCAACAGCCCGAATCCGGCCGCGATGGCGAGAATCAGCGCCGCACCCCAAAGCGCGTCTCCGGCCCCCGCCCCGTCGGGCATGAGGAAAGACGCCAGCACCACAACGAACCCGGCCAGCGCGCCGACCGAAAGATCGATCCGGCCGACCAGGATCGTCGCCAGCTGACCGATCGAGATGAAGGCCAAAATGGCGAGGAAGGTCAGCATGGTCTCGATATTGAAGGCCGAAAGGAAGTATTCGCTCATCGCCGCGGTGCCGAACAAGACCGTGCCCGTCAAGACGGTGAGGACCGCCGCCGGGAAATGATCGGCCGCCATGATGCGCCGCCAGCGCGGTTCGGTATCGATACGGGCCGTGCCGCTTGCGCGCGCCACCGTCGCCGTCATGTTGGCCGCGGTGATCGCTTCGTCGGTCAGTTCTTCGCCGGCAAGCTCCTTCACGATGTGACCGCGCGCGAATACCGCGACGCGATCGCACAGGCCCTCGAGTTCGATGCCGTCGGACGACGACACCACAACGGCAAAGCCGCTCGCCGCGAGTTCGCGCAGGCGTTGGTAGATTTCGCCGCGCGCCCCGACATCGACGCCCTTGGTCGGCTCGTCGATCAGCAGCACCTTGGGGTCGCCCGCGAGTTCCCGCCCGATCAGTGTCTTTTGCTGGTTGCCGCCGGAAAGGTCCGAAGCCAACGTGTCGTCGTCTTCGACGATCATGCCGGTGGACACGCCGAGCCGGCCGATGACCTCCTCGGTCAGCGCCAAGTCCCGCTTTTTGTCGATGATGCCGCGGGATGAAATTCGGTGAAGCGCGCCGATACCGATGTTCTCGCGTAGCTTCAAAGAGAGGAACAGGCCTTCTTCGTGACGGTCCTCGGTGACGAACCCGATCCCGGCGCGGCGCGCGGCGGCCACATTGTCGCCGGAAACGGCGTCGCCGTTGATCTCCACCGATCCGGCCACGCGCCGTTCCAACCCGGCGATGGTGCGAAGGAACTCGCGCTGCCCTTCGCCTTCGATACCCGTGACGCCAACAATTTCGCCCGCACGCGCGGCGAAGCTGACGTTTTCAAATCCGGGGCCCGCGAGTCCTTTGACGTCCAGCACGGTGCCGCCGACAGTCGTCGACTTGTCTGGGAATATTTGGCGTAGCGGCCGCCCCGCAATCATGGTCACGATCTGGTCGGACGTGATCATCGCCGCCGGGCGGGTGTCGACAATTCTGCCGTCGCGCAGCACCGTAATGCGGTCGGCCAGTTCCTCGATTTCGTGCAAACGGTGCGAGACGTAGACGATGCCGACGCCGTCTTCGCGAAGCCGTTTGAGGAGGCCGAACAGCTTGTCGATGTCCGCCTGCTGGAACGGTTCGGTCGGTTCGTCGAGCAACAGCGCCTGGGGCTTGGTCGCGAGCGCCCGGGCGAGTTCGATGACGTGATGCTGCGCGAGCGTCAGATCGCGGACGCGCGCACCGAGCGACATGGCATGCTGATCCGTTGCCACTTCGGCCAACAGCCGCTCCGCCTCCGCCCGGCCTTCCGGCCCTTGCAGATTGGGCGCCGCAAGCTGCATATTCTCCATAACCGATAGATCTTTCGCCAGCTCGGGATGCTGGAAGGTGACGGCCATGCCAACCTTGCGCAGCTTTTTGGCATTTGGCCTTTTCACTTCCTTGCCGATCATGCGCACTACCGCGTAGTCCGGCGGAATGGTCCCGGCGGCAATGCCGATGAGCGTCGATTTTCCGGCGCCGTTCTCGCCGACGATCGCGTGAATCTCGCCACGCTTGACGTTGAGGTTGACGGCCTTGAGCGCCTCGACGGGCCCGTAAAATTTCGTGGCGCCGACGATCCCCATCACGGGTGCGGCCATGAATTGTTTGGGGGCACTCATGGCGTGATGTCCAATCGCTTCTTTAATCGAAGGTAGGCGGTGTGCCAGCGCACCTTGGTGTCGGGCGAGACGTCCAAAAGTTTCGAAAGTCCCAACCGCGCCATGGTTCGGGTAAAGGTTGTGCGAATCCGAAATTCGACGTCGGGCGAGGTGACCCAAAATTTGAATCGGATCCATTCGAAGCGAATGCGCCGGCCCACTTCGATGACGCCGACGCTGGCGATGATGATAATCGCCTGGACGATGTACTGGGCGGACGTCTCGAACCCGACCGCCAGCACGAGTTGGCCGAGATAGGTCAGGAACAGCGCGCCGATGATGGTCGCGGCGACGCTGCCCCGCAAGCCCCCGCCGATGGGGTTGCCGCCGACCACCACCGCCGCGACCGTCGCCAGCAGGTAGGGCAAACCGCTGAACACGGTTGGCGACAGCACGTAGCCCGCCAGCAGCACGCCCGCCACGGCGTAACAGAAGCCGGCGAGCGCGTAGGTCGCGACGCGATAACCGTCGAGCGGAATGCCGACGGCGATGGCGGAGTCAGGATTGACGCTTGTCGCAATGAAGCGCCGCCCGACGGTCGTTTTCTCGAGCAGGAAGATCGCGATCGCGGCAACGACGATCACGACGTAGATGGTCAGCGGGACATCGAGGAACTTGCCGACGCCGAACTTGTTGAGCGGCGACGGGACCTGCTGGGAGAACCCTCTGGTAACGTACATCGTGATCCCCAACATCAGCGAATTCATGCCGATGGTGCTGACCAGAGAATTGACGCGCAGCTTCGCGACCAAAACGCCGTTCACCGCGCCGACGCCGAGCCCCATCGCGAGGGCGAGCGCCACGTAGGCCAGGGTCACGGCGACCCCGGCCTCCGTGCTCGGCAGGGCCGAGACGATCACCGCCGAAAACGACATGATCCCCGCGACGGAAAGATCGAGCCCGCGCTGCTGGATCACCAAATGCTGGCCGATCGACGCGATCCCGAGGATCGCGAAGAACGGCAGCATCAGCTGCAGCGCCCCCACGGAGACCGTGCTTGGCGCCTCCAGGCCGCCGACGACGAACAGGACAACCGTGGCAATCACCGCGATCCAAAGCCGGGAAAGCGGTTTCTTCCGCCCCTTGTACTCGCGCTTCGTCCACGATCGCCGCCGGCGCCGCCGTTCCGATTGCGGTTCAGCCGCCTCGCCGGTGTTTTCGACCACTAACCGAAACGTACTAGCCTATTTGCCCAGGATATCCCGCATTCCCTGCTTGGAGACCATCGAAGACGGAATGGCCGTCGCCGGCAGGCTCTTGTCGCACTTCACCTTGAGAGCCGGATCGGACGACGTGCTGTCCTCAGAATAGGGCAGATCGATCAGGCTCGGCTCGGTGTTGTTGATCCCCTGCACCGCGGCCACGCCCTTGCGCAGAGCCAGACGCGCCAGCCAGGTATGGGCGCTGACGGTCGCCAACTTGAAGCTCGGGTTGGACTCGTGGAGGTCCTGCCACAGGCAGCTCAACTCGTTGAGGTCCTGGCCGGCCCATGCGGGAATCGGCTTGCCGGCCGCCACGAAGGCGCGGATCGGACCGGTCGTCTCGGCCATAAAGCCGTCGATCTTCGGATACTTGGCGATCGCGGCGGCGGTTACCTTCTGGGCCAGGGCCGGATCCCAGTTGGTGGCGACCGGGCCTTCCAGCACCTTGATGCCCGGGTGCTTGGCGAATACCTCACGCCAGCCAACGGCCTGGGCCAGGGACATGGGATTGCCGGCGGTGCCGCCGTGGACGATGACGTTGCCCTTGCCGCCCAGGGTCTTGACCATCCACTGGGCGCTCATCCTGCCAACGCCGATCTGCGTCTCGGTTACCCGGGTCAAATAGTCCTTGCCGATTTTTCCGAACGGCGCGTCGCCGGTGGAGTACGGAATCACGGCAATGCCGGCATTGTACGCCTGGCGCATTACCTTGAGCTGCGCCACGCCGGTGTCGGCGAAGACGATGATGACGTCGAATTTCTGGGCGATCAGCCCGCGGATGTCGGCGATCTGCTTTTCCGCCTTGAACTCGCCGTCGGTGTAGCGGGCTTCCGTGATGTTCGAGCACTTGGCGGCCTCTTCCTCGAACTCCCGGCGGGTAATCTTGCGCCAGTAGTTGCCGCCCCAGCCGTCCGAATACGCGACCTTGATCTTCTTGGTCCCGCAATATTTCTTCATGTCCTGCATGTCTTCGATGCCGCCGACCTTCATGGGCGCCAATTCGACGCCGGCGAACTTCCCTGCCGCATTGGCCGGCGCGGAAGCCCATGTCTGCGCGGCCAAAGCCAACGCGGCCACACCCATAAGCAGCTTTGTCGTGGATAACATTCCCGTCCTCCCTGTGACTGTAGTGTGTTATTTTAAATGGCTTTCCCGATTTATCAGCCTGACCGGAAATAAACGATTTTACAACAAAAATTCGTCTGATAGTCTTGCGCGGGAGGCAGGCTGAATTCGTCTTTTCGGACAACCGGTTCGTACGCCGAAACTCGGCAAAATCCGAGGGTCGGCGTAGGTTATGTGATGAGTACACGCCGACGGTCGGGCGATTCGAGTGCCTAAACGACATCGTCGTCGCGTTGTGTGAAGACGCCGAACGAGAATGGCGCCGCCAAGGGGCCGGAAACCGGCAAAATGAGGGATAGGGAGAGAAACGATGAAGCGCAGCGATGATCGAATACTGACCACCCACACCGGCAGCCTGCCGCGCGGCGAGCCCTTGGGCTCGATGCTGATCGACGAGGAGGACGGCAAAAGGGTCGATCGCAAAAAAATCGATGAGCTCACGGATGAGCGTGTTGCCCACGTCATGGAAAGACAGGTCGATGCCGGCGTAGACATCGCGAACGACGGCGAGCAGGGTCGGGTTGGTTTTCAGACCTACATGCCGCAGCGCATGGACGGCTTCGGCGGTGCATCGAGCCGGCCCTACGGTAAGGAGTTCATCGAGTTCCCGCAGTTCACCGAAAGAATGATGGCGCGCATCCCGAAGACCGGAAAGGTGTTCGACGCGCCGGAGGCGATTTCCGAAATCCACTATCACGGCGAAAGCCAGCTGCAGAAGGAAATCGAAAGGTCGAAGCGCCAGGCGAATAAAACCAACTCGCACGTCACCGAGTGGTTCATGAACGCACCCTCGCCCGGCATCATCGCGACGACCATGCTGAACGCCTATTACGATTCCGATCAGGCCTACCTCGACGCGATTTCGCGCGAGATATCGAAGGAATACAATGCCGTGGTCGATGCCGGTTTCGTGCTGCAGATCGACGCGCCCGATCTCGCCATGGAACGGGTGCTGCTCTATCAGGACCTAACCGACGCCGAATTCGCGGAACGGGTCGAGCAGCATGTCGGCGCCCTCAACAAGGCGCTCGAAGGTATCGCGCCGGACCGCGTCCGCCTGCACGTGTGTTGGGGCAACTGGGAAGGCCCGCATTGCTACGACGTGCCAATGGAAGTCGTGCTGCCGCCGCTCTATCAGGCGAATGTCGGTGCGCTCGGCCTCGAGTTCGCCAACCCGCGCCGCCAGCACGAGGCCGCGGCGCTCAAGGCCAACAGGCCGCCCGCGGACATGGCCATCATCCCCGGCGTGATCGACTGCAAGAGCAATTTCGTCGAGCACCCCGAAGTGGTCGCCCAGCGCATCGAGCGCGTCGTCGACGCGCTCGGCGACAAGGAGCGCGTGATCGCCGGCGTCGATTGCGGCTTTGGCACCTTCGTCGGCTGGGAATGGGTCGCCGAGGACGTGGTGTGGGCCAAGCTCAAGTCGCTCAGCGAAGGCGCGGCCATAGCCTCGTCCCGCCTCTGGGGATAGCGGAAGGCCGCCTGGGGGCATTCCCGAGGACGCCCCCGCCGCCGCGAGATGGCGGGGGAGATCAGCGACGATGCGGGTAGGGGCGGGTTTAAATCCCGCCCCTGCGGGCGAGGCGATCGTTTAGAGAAACCATATTTCC
>CBDVDY010000123.1:0-7938 GCA_965372875.1 uncultured Alphaproteobacteria bacterium
CCGACTACGTCGTGGTCGGCGCGGACGCCGGCTCGAAGGCGCGAAAGGCCCGGGAACTGGGGGTGACCGTCCTCTCCGAATCCGAATGGCTCGAGATGATCGGCGCGTAAAAAATTGGCTCAGATGGGCGCCGTCGCCTGGGCCAGCCAATCCGCCGTCTCGGAATCGACGAGCGGCGTCAAAATCTCCCGGACCCGCGCGTGATAGTCGTCGAGCCAGGCAATTTCCGCCTCGCCCATGATCGAGATATCGACCAGGGCCCGGTCGATCGGCGCCAGCGTCAGCGTCTCGAAGCCGAGCATGCTTTGTTCCGCGCCGGCCTCGCGTTCGAGCTCCACCACCGTGACCAAATTCTCGATACGGATGCCGTACTCGCCCGTCTTGTAGTAGCCCGGCTCGTTGGAGACGATCATCCCCGGTAGCAAGGCCACCTTGCTGCGCAGCTTTGAAATCCGCTGCGGGCCTTCGTGCACGCCGAGATAGCTGCCGACCCCGTGGCCCGTGCCGTGGTCGTAGTCGAGCCCGGCGCGCCACAGCGGCACCCGCGCCAGAATATCGAGCTGCGTGCCGGTCGTGTCGGCGGGAAACCGCGCGCTGGCCAGCGCGATGTGGCCCCGCAGCACCCGGGTAAAGCGGTCGCGCGCCTCGGCCGGCGGCGGGCCGATGGCGATGGTGCGGGTCACGTCGGTGGTGCCGTCCGGATATTGCGCGCCGGAATCGACGAGATAGAGCATTCCGGGCTCGAGCCGGCGGTTGCTCGCCTCGCTCACCCGGTAGTGCACGATGGCGCCGTTCGCACCCGCGGCGGAGATCGTGTCGAAGCTCAGGTCGCGGAATTCCGTGTTTTCGCGCCGGAATGCCTCCAACCGGCCGGCGGCGGCGATTTCGTCCACCTGCCCCTTTGGCGTCTCGCGCGCGAGCCAGGCGAGAAACCGGGTCAACGCCGCCCCATCGCGCCGGTGCGCGGCGCGCGCGCCTTCGATCTCGACGGGGTTCTTGCAGGCCTTGGCCAGGACGCACGGATCGGCCCCGCGAATCACCGTGGCGCGGGCCGCCTTCAGGCGGTGAAAAACCCACTCCGCCGCGCTCGCGGGATCGGCCAGCACGGCGCCATCCCCACCGCCGCCCAGCTCGTCGAGCGCCGGGCCGAACTTGGCCGGCGACAGGAGTGCCACGTCCGGGTTCAGATGACGCCGCAGCTCGCGGGTCGCTTTGCGCTTGTCCATGAACAGCCGCACCGAGCCGTCGTCGCGGAGGATCGCGAAGGAAAGCGGCAGCGGCGAGCGGGCAACGTCGCCGCCCCTGATGTTGAGCAGCCAGGCAATCGAATCGGGCAGCGTCAGGACCGCCGCAACCGCGCCCTGATCCTTGAGCTTTTCGGCCATGTCGCGGCGCTTGGCGGCCGATTCCCGGCCGGCGAATTCGATCGGATGCGGCGCCACGGGCGCCAGCGGCAATTCCGGCTGATCCGGCCAGACGGCGTCGAGCGGATTGCTGCGGCAAGGCTCCAACGTGCCGCCCGCCTTGGCGCAGGCCCGGGCCAGGCGCGCCGCGCCGTCGGCGGTGTGCAGCCAGGGATCGAAGCCAAGCCGGCCGCCGGAGGGCAGGTTTTCGGCAATCCACTCCGTCGCCGGCTCGCGGGACATATGGCGGGGGACGAAAAGGCCGGTGTCGACCTGCTCCCGCACCTGCAGCGTATAGCGCCCGTCGATGAAGATCGCGGCCGTCTCGGCCAGCACCACCGCCAGCCCGGCCGAGCCGATAAAGCCGGTGAGCCAGGGCAAACGCTCGGCCCGGGGCGGCACATATTCGCCCTGGTGCTCGTCGGCCCGCGGCACCACGAATCCCGCCAGTCCCCGGCGCGCGAGCTCGGCCCGAAGCGCCGCCAGCCGGCCCGCGGAATCCGCCGTTTGCGGGGCCGCCTCGGACTCCCTGGCTGTCGCTGTATCCATGTCGGACAAGCTAGGCAACGACCGCTTTCAGCGCAAGCCCCACGCATGGCTTGGGCCTGAAGCCATGCAATTCGAGCAATGCTGCGATGCAGTATAACCCCTGCAAATCCGATATTAACACCCTATCTCCTATTGTGTGCAGCGCAGCAATCGCGCCCCATCGATAACCTCCTAAGTAACGGGATCAGGACCATGACCAGAGAAACTCAAGCGCCGGAGATCCGGAAATCCACGATTGTCGAAGCGGCATCCGCCGACAATCACGACTACCAGGCCGTCTACGCGAAGGCCCAGCAAATGCGGGCGCTCGCCGTCGGTGAAGCCATTGGCGGCGCCATTCGCGGGCTGGCCCGGCTCTATCGCACCACGATAGCGGCCCCCCTCGCGCGCCGGCAGGCACGCGACGCCGCCCGCCGCGAACTGCTGTCGCTCGACGCGCACATGCTCAAGGACATTGGCATCACCAAGGGCGACATTCCCTACGTTGTTCGCGGCAACGATTTCGGCTTTGGCACGCCTTATGGTGCGCACGCCAACGAGAACAGGCCGAGGCGCGCCGCCTGACGATCCTTCGCGGCTCCTCATCGGCGGCCGGCCAGCGGCCGCCCCGGCAAGAACGGCCCCTTTCGCGGGGCCGTTTTTGTGCGGATCAACGGCCAACCACCAACGTCACCCAATCGCCCATCGGCAGGCGCTGCCTGAGCGCCATGCCCTGGGCACGGTAGGCGGCCAATATTTGGGCCTCTTGGCTGCCGAGGATACCCGAAAGCACGGCGAGCCCGCCCGGAACCAGCGCCCCGGCAATTGCCGGCGCCATCCGGCGGAGCGGACGAGCCAGGATGTTGGCGGCAACCAGGTCGAAGGGCGCGGCGCGGCGCACCGAGTCCACGGCCAGCCCGTCGGACACCGCGACCCGGACCAATCCGGCAAGATTGTTGCGGCGCGCGTTGGCGCGCGCGGTTTCTACCGCCACCGGGTCGATATCGGCGGCCAGCACCGGCCGCCTCCAGGTCCGCGCCATCGCCAGCGCCAGAATGCCGGAGCCGCAGCCAAGGTCGAGCGGCCTTTGAATCCGCCGCGCCCGGGCCAGCCTGTCGAGGGCGAGCAGGCAGCCGCGCGTCGATTCGTGGCTGCCGGAGCCGAACGCCGGGCCGGCATCGAGGCGCAGGACGATGGCGCCCGCGGGCGGCGCCATAGAATGATGCGCGCCGAGCACGAGATAACGCCCGGCGGCGACCGGCGGAAAATCCTTGCGGTTCTCGGCCAGCCAATCCGTGGGCGGCAGCCGGTCGATCCTGAGCGGCGGCGCGGCGACGCCAAGCCGGGCCGCCGCCCCGGCCAATGCCGCCTCGATCGCCGCGCGGTCGGGCTCCGCCTCGGTGTAGGCGGCAAGGCGACAGCTAGCGCCGTCGTCCGCCTCGAAGTTGGAAACCGCATCCGCGAACCGTTCCAGGATTTCCGCCATGGGCGCGGCGGCGCGCGCCGGCGCCACCACCTCCAACAGCCAGATTACCGGCGAAACAGGAATCATGGTTTCGCCCTCAATGGATATCCTTTACGGCAAGGCTCCCCGCCTCACCCCCACCCCATCCCTCCCCCCTCAAGGCAGGGGAATCGCATATGGCTGCGGCGCTGGGCTTGGACCGGCGTTGTGCGTGCTTCGACAAGCTCAGCATGAGGATTTTCTTAATGCCATACACGATTTTCCTCAGCCTGAGCTTGTCGAAGGCCGCACCGGAGGGTGTGCAGCGCCATATGCGATAGCCCTCCCCCCTCAAGGGGGAGGGGGATTGACCGAGATTGCTTACATATTCCCCCTCCCCTCCGAGGGAGGGGGTTAGGGGGAGGGGGTCAACATGAGTCTTTCCGCTCGTGATCACGCTAATCCCGGCTACCGCCGCGCGCCGGTCGGAAGGTCGCTGATGCGCGCCATCTCCGTCGAGGCGAATAGCGCCGGGTCGACGAGATAATCGCGCAGCATGTCGGTGGCTTCGACACCCCAGAATATCTCGCCGTCGATGACGAAGCTCGGCACGCCGAAAACCCCCGCCGCCACCGCGTCCTCCCCGTTCCGGCGCAGCGCGTCCTTGATCCCGGACTCGGCGATACGCGCCGCCGCCTCTCCCGCGCCCAGCCGTTCGACGAGTTCGGCCCAGCCCTCCTCGCCGTCCACCGCCTTGCCGTCGCGCCAGATGAAGCGGAAGATTTCGCGCACCTTGGCCGGATCGTTGCCGAGTGCTATGGCGAGCCGCAGCACCTGGATCGGATTGAAGGGATGGGAGGGCGGCATGACGAAGGGGATGCCGTGCTTCTCACCCCACCAGCGGCAGAAGCGATAGGTGTAGACGCGCTTGCCCGGCATTTCCGCCGGGCCCTTATGTCCCCAGTGTTTCAGCAGGCCGGCGAACAGCACCGGGCGGTAGGTGATCTCCAGCCCGTCCGACAATTCGTGCAGAATCTCGCTCTGCAAATAGGCGAAGGGCGAGACGAAATCGAAATACCAATCGGCCTTGGGCATGGTGTCCTCCCGTTCACGCCGGGTCGACGAAGGAGTCCATCACTTTCTTCTCGCCGGTGTGGTCGAAATCGATGCTCAGCTTGTCGCCGTCGGCCGCCCGCACGGTGCCGTAGCCGAATTTCTGGTGGAAAACGCGCGCGCCGGGCGCAAAGCGGCCGTTCTCTCCGGAAGCGGCGACCGCCCGCGCCTCGCCCTCGATGACCAGACCGTCGCGGCGTCTCCGCGCCTGGCCGCCGCCGTTGGCACCCGCCCGACCCGGCCGGTCCCGGCCGCCACGCCCCCAGCCGCCACGCCCGGCGCGCGGTGGGTTGGCAATAAATTCGCCCGCGGATTCGCGCAGCCCGCTCTCGCCGCTGCCGCCATAGAGCCCGCTATCGGTCATCATTTCGACATGATCCGCCGGCAGCTCGTCGACGAAGCGCGAGGGGATGGCGCTCTGCCACTGATTGTGGATGCGCCGGTTGGCGGCGAAGGAAATGTGCACCCGCTTGCGGGCGCGGGTGATGCCCACGTAGGCGAGGCGGCGCTCTTCCTCGAGCGATTTGAGCCCGCCCTCGTCGAGCGCGCGCTGGTGCGGGAACAGCCCCTCCTCCCAGCCCGGCAGGAACACAACGTCGAATTCCAGCCCCTTGGCGCTATGCAGCGTCATCAGATTGACCATGTCGCCGCCCGAATCCTCGACCGCCTCCATCACCAGGCTGACGTGCTCCAGAAATCCCGAAAGGTTCTCGAACTCCTCGATCGCCCTGACCAGCTCCTTGAGGTTTTCCAGCCGGCCCGGCGCGTCGGGCGTTTTTTCGTTTTGCCACATCTCGGTATAGCCGGATTCATCCAGCACCCGGCCCGCGAGGTCGCCGTGCGGCGTGCTGTCGGCGAGCCCGCGCCAGCGCTCGAAATCCTCGAGCAGCAGGCGTAGCGCGTTGCGCCCCCGCGGCTTCAATTCGTCGGTATCGACCAGCGCCCGGGCGGCCGCCACCAGCGGCATGGAGCGCGCCCGCGCCAGTTGGTGCAGCGTTTGGAGCGTGGCGTTGCCGATGCCGCGCCGGGGCTTGTTGACGATGCGCTCGAAGGCAAGGTCGTCGTCCGGCTGATGGATAACGCGAAGATAGGCGATGGCGTCGCGAATCTCGAGGCGCTCGTAAAACCGCGGACCGCCGATCACCCGGTACGGAACGCCCAGCGTGATGAAGCGTTCCTCGAACTCGCGGGTCTGAAAACTCGCCCGCACCAGGATGGCCATCTCGCTGAGCTTTTGGCGCTTGCGCTGCGCCTCCTCGACCGCGTCGCCGACGATGCGCGCCTCCTCCTCGCCGTCCCAGACGCCGCGAAGCGTCGGCTTTTCGCCGCCGTCCGCCGCCGTCCACAAGGTCTTGCCGAGCCGGCCGTCGTTCCTGGCGATGAGGCCCGAGGCGGCGGCCAGGATGTGCTCGGTCGAGCGGTAGTTCTGTTCCAGCCGCACGATCCGCGCGCCGGGAAAGTCCTTCTCGAACTTCAGGATGTTGCCGATTTCGGCGCCGCGCCAGCCATAGATCGACTGGTCGTCGTCGCCGACGCAGCAGATGTTGCGCTGGCCCTGGGCCAGCAGCCGGAGCCAGAGATACTGCGCCACGTTGGTGTCCTGGTACTCGTCCACCAGGATGTATTTGAAGCGCCGCTGATAGTCGGCGACGACGTCGTCGTGTTCGGTGAACAAGGTCAGGCAATGCAGCAGCAAATCGCCGAAATCCACGGCGTTCAATGTCTTGAGCCGCTCTTGGTAGGCTTCGTAGAGCTTCAGCGCCTTGCCGCCGGCGAAATCGCCCGCCTCCGCCGGCTTGACCTTGCCGGGGGTCAGGCCCTTGTCCTTCCAGCGTTCGATGATGGTATGCAGCACGCGCGGCGGCCAACGCTTGGCATCGACGTTCTCGGCCTCCATGAGCTGTTTCACCAGCCGTATCTGGTCGTCCTGATCGAGAATGGTGAAGTTGGGCTTGAGCCCG
This sequence comes from uncultured Alphaproteobacteria bacterium, assembly GCA_965372875.1. Lineage (GTDB taxonomy): Bacteria > Pseudomonadota > Alphaproteobacteria > CBDVDY01 > CBDVDY01 > CBDVDY01. Next base: position 6,450 of record CBDVDY010000123.1, read on the forward strand.
AGAAGCTCGGCATGCCGCCGCAGGATACGGGCGGAAAGCGCGTGGAAGGTGCCGAGCCACAAACCTTCGGCGCCGCGCCCCAAATGCGCCTCGACCCGCTCCTTCATTTCCCGCGACGCCTTGTTGGTGAAGGTCACCGCGAGAATCTGGCCCGGCCAGGCGAGGCCGCTCATCAGGATGTGCGCGAGCCGCGTGGTCAACACCCGCGTCTTGCCGGTGCCGGCGCCCGCCAGCACCAGGAGCGGCCCGTCGAGCGCCTCGGCCGCCTCGCGCTGCATGGGGTTGAGCGCATCGAGATAGGAAGCGGCTTGCAGCGCGGCGGGCGTGGGCGCCGGCGGCGGCTCGTCGCTGAACTCGAAGGGATCGGTCATGGGCAGGGAACCTTCACCGCCCCCTTATACCACGCCGGCGCCACCCCAGCACGCAAAACGCGGCGCGCGCGATGTCGCGGTCCGAACCCCCGCCGAACCAACGCGCCGATAAGCGACATTCGGGGGCTTGGACTTGGCGCCTAGTCGCCGCGCCAAAATGTGATTTGGCGCTAAGCCCCTTTTCACGCTATGGTAATGCTACTTCGCACCTTGTGGGAGACACCAGGTGGCGACAAAAGAGATCGCCCGCAAACTCGCCGCCATTCTCGCCGCCGACATGGTCGGCTACAGCCGGCTCATTGGCGCGGACGAGGCGGGCACGATCGCGCGCCAAAAGGCCCACCGGCAGGAACTGATCGACCCCAAGATCGCCGAGCACAACGGGCGCATCGTCAAGACCACCGGGGATGGTCTTCTGGTCGAGTTTGCCAGCGCCGTGGACGCCGTCCTGTGCGCCGTCGAATTACAGCGGGGCATGGGCGCGCGCGAGGCGGAGGTCCCCGAGGACCGGCGCATCGCCTACCGGGTCGGCATCAATTTGGGCGAGATCGTCATCGACGGCGAGGACATACTGGGCGACGGCGTCAACGTCGCCGCCCGGCTCGAAGCCCTGGCCGAGCCGGGTGGGATTCGCGTCTCCGAAGTGGTCTTCAAGAACGTCAAGGGCAAGCTCGATCTGGGCTTCGCCGACCTCGGCCCGCAGCAGGTCAAGAACATCGCCGAGCCGGTGCCGACCTACAGGGTCCTCCTCGATCCGGCCGACGTCGGCAAGTTGGTCGCGGCCAAGCGCCGGCGCCCGGCGTCGTGGCGCTGGCCCGCCGGAGCGGTCGCGGCGGCGCTGGTGCTGGCCGCCGTTGCGGCGGTGTGGTGGCAGCCCTGGGCGCCCGACATGGAGCCCGCGAGTCTCGAACGCATGGCCTACCCGCTGCCGGACAAGCCGTCGATCGCGGTGCTGCCATTCGCCAACATGAGCGGCGATGCGGAGCAGGACTATCTTGCGGACGGCATCAGCGAGGACATCATCACGGCGCTTTCGAGCGTGCCTGATCTCTTTGTCATCGCCCGCAACTCGACCTTCACCTACAAGGGCAAGCCGGTGAAAGTGCAGCAGGTGGCCG
>CBDVDY010000124.1:0-7907 GCA_965372875.1 uncultured Alphaproteobacteria bacterium
GGCGTGGCCGTCTCGTCCTTCAAGGTCGGCCCCGACTACATCGACCCGGCCTACCATATGGCGGCCAGCGGCCGGGTCTGCCGCAATTTGGATTGCTGGGCGATGCGCCCGGCGATTGTGGCTTCCCTCGCCGCCGCCGCCGGAGACGGCGCGGAACTCATAATCGGCGAGGGGGTGATGGGCTTGTTCGACGGCGCCGCCGACGGCAGCGGCTCGACCGCCGATCTGGCGGCCCGTACCGGCTGGCCCGTGATCTTCGTGGTCGACGTAAGGGGGCAGGCGGCCTCGGCCGTGGCGACGGTGAGCGGCTTCGTGCGCCACCGCGACGACGTGAAGATCGCCGGCGTGATCTTCAATCGCGTGGGCGGGCCGTCGCACGCCGAACTTCTCGCCGAGGCGATGGCGCCGCTCGGCGTTCCGGTGCTCGGCTCGGTGCTTCGGGACGACAGTCTTGCGCTGCCCGACCGGCACCTGGGGCTGGTACAGGCGCGCGAGCACGACGATCTCGACAATTTCCTCGACGGCGCCGCCGAGATCGTCGCCGGCCACGTCGATACCGCGGCGTTCCGCGCGCTGGCCCGGCCGGGCAAACTGTCGGCGCCCGGCCAAACGCCGGCGGTTCTGCCGATTTTGGGCCAGCGCATCGCCGTGGCCCGCGACGATGCCTTCGCCTTCGCCTATCCCTTCGTGCTCGACGGCTGGCGCGCGTCCGGGGCCGAGATCGTGCCGTTCTCGCCGCTCGCGGACGAGGCGCCGGACCCGGCGGCGGACGCAATCTACCTGCCGGGCGGCTATCCCGAGCTGCATGCCGGGCGGCTCGCCGGCAACGGCGCGTTCCTCGAGGGACTGCGCGCGGCGGCGGCGCGGGGTGCGGTGGTCTATGGCGAATGCGGCGGCTATATGGTGCTGGGCGAGGAACTCGTCGATGGCGACGGCGCGCGCCACGCCATGGCCGGGCTGCTGCCCCTCACCACCACGTTCGCGGAGCGTCGCCTGCAAATCGGCTACCGGCAGGCACGACTGGCGGCGGACGGGCCGTTGGGTCCGCGCGGCGGCGGATTCCGCGGGCACGAGTTCCATTTCGCCACGATCCAGCGCGAGGATAATGCCGAGCCGCTCTTTATCTGCCGCGACGCGCGCGACGCCGATCTCGGCTCCGCCGGCAGCCGGCGCGGCACGGTGATAGGATCATTCGTGCATCTGGTGGACGCGGTTTAGGCGGCCAACAGCGACATTCCGGCAACGCCAACGCCCACCGCGGCGGCGAAACGCACGAGATACTGCAAGGCGCCGTGGCGCAGGATATAGGCGGCGCCCAATCCGGCGACAATGAGCGCGGCGCTCGCGGCCAGGAAGCCCAAGCCGTAAATCGCGCCGGTGTTGGTCGCCGGCATCGCCGCGCCATGGGCGATGCCGTGGAAGATCGCGAAGCCGCCGGCGATCGCCGCGGCGAGCACGGACGGCAGGCGCGGCGCCCAAGCGACCAGCCCGCCCATCACCAGGAGCGAGCCGAAAATTCCGAACTCGACGACGGGCTGCGCGCCGCCGGCCGCACCCAGGATGCCGCCCAAGGCGATCATCGCGAGAACCGCCAACGGCACCAGCCAGACCGCGCTTCGGCCGATCTGACCGGCCAGCACGCCGGCCAACAGCATCGCCACCACGTGGTCGGTGCCGCCCAGCGGATGCAGGAACCCCGGCAAAAATCCCGTAGCGCTGGCGAAACCGAAAAGAGCGCCGGGATGCGCCTGCGCCGAACCAGCGACGGCGAAGGCCGCGAGCACGAACAACGTCGCGGCGAGCGACGTCAGGCGAGCGGTTGGCGAACGACGAAAAAAGTAACGCGGCATGAAAAACCTCCCCGGGCGGAATTGTTCAATCACTCAATCCGTTCGCCAAGCATTGTAGGTGAGCCGCGCCGGGTGGACAAGGCAAGGCGCGCGCCGCCGCCGCGATTTCCGATTTGTCAGGATACGAACGCGGCAATCGCGGCCAGGCACAAGATCTCGGCCGATTGCTGACAGGCGCCAAGCACGTCGCCGGTGTAGCCGCCGATCTGGCGCGACGCCAACCAGGCCAGCGCGCCGGCGCCGGCCGCCGCGCCCACGAGCCCGACAATTCCGGCGTAGACGCCGAGCGCCAGCAAGCCGATCACGACGGCAAAGGCGGCGGCCACGACGACGCTGCGGCGTTCCGGCCGGCCGGCCGTGGCGGCGAGACCGTCGTCGCGCGCCGGGCTCAGCGTTTCCATCACCGCCACCATGCTTGCGCGCGAGGCAGCACCCGCGGCGACCAGCGCGGCGATCACGATCTCGGCCTCGGCGAGCGCGGCCAGCGCCGCCACGCGCGCGCCGATGACCAGAACGAGCGCCACCGCGCCGTAGGTACCGACGCGGCTGTCCCGCATGATTTCGAGCTTTTGCTCGCGCGTGGCGCCACCGCCGAATCCGTCGGCGACATCGCCGGCCGCGTCCTCGTGCAGCGCGCCGGTCAGTGCGACCTGCGCTCCGACCGCGAACATTGCCGCCAGCAACGGCGTCAGGCCAAGCCAGATGGCAATCCCATAAACCAGGCCGCCGACGATGCCGACCGCCAGCCCGACCAGCGGGAACGACCACGACGCCTCGGCCAGCCGGCCGGGCGCCGGCGCTTCGTCGAGCGTTATCGGCAGCCGCGTCAAAAAGGCGGCCGCGACCCGCGCGTCGTCAATCCAATTATCGGAACCGTTTTCCGAGCCGTTTTCCGACTGCGCCACCGCGTCGGCCTCCCCCAAGCGAAAATTTCGGCTGGCGTTTGTCCGCCGGTTATAAGACAGTCCGGCTCCCGCCAATGCAATCCGCAATCAAGAAGAAAAAGCGATTATGCCCAAAAACATGGACGAACTGCGCGCCCTGATCGCCGATCTGCCGGGCGCCGACGGCGACGCCGAGGCTACCGCCCGGGCCCGCGACGATCAACTCACCAAGCCCGCCGGATCGCTGGCCCGGCTCGAGGATATCGCCGCCTTCATGGCCGGCTGGCAGGGCCGAAACCCGCCCCGCTGCGACCGCGTCCAGGTGCTGGTGTTCGCCGGCAATCATGGCGTGACGGCGCGGGGAGTCTCGGCCTTCCCGGCCGAGGTCACGGTGCAGATGGTGGCGAACTTCACCGCCGGCGGGGCCGCCATCAACCAGATCTGCAAGGAGGTCGGCGCCGAGCTCGACGTGTACGCGCTCGACCTCGACAAGCCGACCGCCGATTTTACAGAAGCGCCGGCGATGAGCGAGGCGGAGATGCTGGAAGCCGTGGCGCTCGGCATGGGGCAGGTGCCGGACGGCGCCGATCTGCTTTGCCTCGGCGAGATGGGCATCGGCAACACCAGTGCGGCGGCGGCGATCTGTAACGGGCTGTTCGGCGGCGCGGCGGAGGATTGGGTCGGCCCCGGCACCGGCGTCGACGCGGCGGGCGTGAGCCGCAAGGCCGAGGCGGTGAGCGCGGCAATGGCGCTGCACGGCGCGGCGCTCGACGATCCGCTCGAAGTCATGCGCCGGGTCGGTGGGCGCGAGCTCGCGGCTATCGCCGGCGCGGTTCTGGCGGCGCGGCAAAGGCGTATCCCCGTACTGCTCGACGGTTTCGTGGCCGGCGCGGCGGCGGCACCTCTGGCAAAGCAGAACCCGGCGGCGCTCGACCATTGTCTCGCCGGCCATTGCTCGGCCGAGCCCGGGCACCGGCGGCTCCTGGAGCGGCTCGGCAAGGCGCCGCTGCTCGATCTCGGCATGCGGCTGGGCGAGGCCTCGGGCGCGGCGCTGGCGGCCTCCATCGTCAAGATCGCGGTCGCTATCCATGCCGGCATGGCGACCTTCGCCGAGGCCGGCGTCAGCACCAAGGACGAATAGGGGTCAGGGAATCAACCCCGTATCGCGGCGAGCGCTGCGGCGAGGCGATCGAAGGATTCGTCGTCGCCGGGCAGCCCGACGCGAACCAGGTTCGCTCTGTCCTCGTAGAGACGCACCAGGATTCCCCGCCGCCCCAGCGCCTCGTGCAGGGACGCGGCGGCGCCGGTCTCGACCAGGCGGAAGAGGGAGGTGCCGCCGGTGACGCGTAAATCGTTCTTTTCCAGCAGGGCGTCGAGCCGGGCGGCCTCATGGGCGAGCCGCGCGCGCATGGCGTCCGCCCAAGCCGTGTCGGCAAGCGCGATCCGGCCGATCTCGAGCGCCGGGCCGGAGACCGCCCACGGACCGAACGACGCGTCGAGCGCGCCGGCAACCTCTTCGTCGGCGAGGGCGAAGCCGAGCCGCGTCCCGGCAAGCCCGTAAAACTTTCCGAAGGAGCGCAGAATCACCAGCCCGTTGCGTCCGCTCTGGCCGGCAAGGCTGATCGCCGGGTCGGTGTCGGCAAACGCCTCGTCCAGCACCAGCCAGCCGCCGCGCCCCGCCAGCGAATCGCAAAGCGCCAGCAGATCGTCGCGCGCGCGGACGCGGCCGTCGGGGTTGTTGGGATTGACCACGATTGCGATATCGGAATCCGCGGCTTCCTCGAGCGCCGCACCCTCGCGTACCGCGTGGCCGGCGGCGCGCCAAACATGGGCGTGCTCGTCATAGGTCGGGCCGAGAACGGCAACGCGCGCGGCTGCCGGGCGCGCGCGCGGCAGCGCCTGGATCAGCGCCTGGGTGCCGGGCGCGGCGACGATATGGGCGTTTTCGGGCACGCCGTAGCAGGCGCGCGCGGCCGCGATCAGCGCCGCCTCGGCGTCTGGTTGCGGCAGCCGCGACCAGATTTCCGGCGACAGCGCGGGGACCGGGTAGGCGTGCGGATTGATGCCCGTCGACAGGTCGAGCCAGCCGCCTTCGGGCAGGCCGAAACGCCGCGTTGCCGCGTCGAGGTCGCCGCCATGGGATACCGTGTTTCGATCGCCGCTCATCGCCGGATGTTATCGTCGCTCGACCGGCGAGTCTTGCTTGACGCAGGGCGAATGACGCCGGCGCGGTCCCGTGCTAAGCCAACGCCATGTCCCGCTTGACCCGATGGTGGTGGATTCGCCACGCGCCGGTCGCCGCGCCGGCCGGGCGTTTCTACGGTCGAAGCGACGTGCCCGCGGATTATTCCGACACGGACTCGCTGGCGGCGCTGGCCGCCGCGTTGCCGGCGCGCGCAATTTGGCTCGCGAGCCCATTGCAACGCGCCAGCGGGACCGCGGCGGCGCTGTTGGCGGCCAGCGGCCGGGAAAATACCGGGATCCGCGCCGAGCCCGAATTTATGGAGCAGGATTTCGGCGCCTGGGAAGGGCGCCTCTATAACCGGATCGAACCCGATTTCTGGCGCGATCCGGCCGGCAATCGCCCGCCCGGCGGCGAAAGTTTCGTCGATTTGGTGGCGCGCGTCTCCGCCGCGATCGGGCGTTGGAACGGCTTGGCGCGCGGGCGGCACATCGTCGTCGTGGCTCATGCCGGGGTGGTACGCGCGGCGCTGGCCCACGCCATGGGCGGCGCGGCGGCCGAAGCCCTGCGCTTCGCCGTCGATCCGCTGTCGCTCACGCGGCTCGAACATATCGTCGAGAAGTCGGGCAAGCGGACGGCGTGGAGCGTGGTCTGCGCCAACCGGCCCGCCGCCAGTCCGCCGAATGCCCCTCAAAAAGCGAACTCGTAGCTCAGCAGCAGCCCCAGCGTGTCGGTATCGACCCGCGCCTCGCGCGCCCGCTTCCAGCCGAGCTCGACGGCGAGGCCGGAGTCGAATTCGTACCCCAGCGAAAGCTGGGTCTGGAAATCGCGGTCATCGCCGGCCGCCGGTGTGTCGGCGAAGCGTCCGGTATAGGCGGCAACGGCCTTCCACGCGCCCCAGCCGATTTCGGCGGCGAGGGTGAGATAGGTCCGGTTCACACTGGATTCGTTGCCTAAATTGTCGAACCGGACGAATTCGGCCAGCGGCGCCAGGGTGACGCCGTCGGCGATCTCGGTCTGGTATTGCAGCGCCCCGGCGAATCCGCGCTCGCGTCTGGCGCCGCCCTCGCCGCGCGCCGGATCGATAAAGCCGAGATGATAGGCGAGGCCCGGCACCGCCGCCGCGTCGCCGTCGAGCGCCAGGGCATAGGAGGCCAGCGTCTCGGTATTCGACGGACCGCCGTCCGAGCGGCTGGTATTGCCCCGGCCGCGCGGATAGGAGTCGGCCAAAAACGAGGTGTCGAGGAAGAACACGCTCGCCGACAGGTCGAGGCGGCCGATCCGCTCGTTGCCAAGCATCACGCTGCCGCCCACGCCCAATCGCTCGCTCATTTCGTAATCCTCGGCCATGTCGGTGCCGAAGATGCCCGGCGCGGCGTCCCAGGCAATGCCGAAATTCGCCGCGAATTTGCCGGCGTGAAGGGCGACTTCACCGGCCTCGTAGTCGATCGTCAGCACCTCGACAAACAGCCCGTGGTCGGCAAAAACCCGGTCCTCGCCCGGCTCCGGTTCGGCCACCGGCTCCAGCACCAGCCCGGCCCGGATGGAGAGTTCCGGCGTGAACTCGAGCCTGATCGTCGGTTCGGTGGTGGTGAACAGATCGTTGATTTCGCTATCCGGATCGTCCGAGCGGAACGCATAATCGTTCTGGACTTCGATCGACACTTCGCCGCCGATGCGCGGAAAGGCGTTCCCGGTTTCGGCCAGCGCGTTCGGTGTGGCCAAGGCAAGCGCCAGCAGCGCGGCCAAGCCGCGCGGACATATTGTATTCGGCATGATCGTTCCCGTTCGCATGAATTCGCGCCACCCGGTTGGCGCGGTCGATTTCAGGAGAGGCGGCGCGCGAGGAGCCCGCTCATCCCGCCGAGCACCAGCCAGAACACGGCGCCGGTCACCAGCGAGGCGACGATGAACTCGTCGATAATCGCCTGTGGCGTGACCCCGCCGTGGACGTCCAGGTGGGGCGCGCCGACGACGTGCGGCAGCACCAGCGCAAGCACGCCAAGCGCCTTTAACGCGCGGTGCTTGACCAGGATCAGTAGCCACAGACCCAGGGCGGTCGCCGCCGCGGTGCCCAGCCACCAAAACTGGCGCAGCGCAAGATCGGCGGCCTCGACGCCCGGCGGTTCGGGCGGCAGGCCGAGCCCGGGCGCCGCCGCGAACACGGCGAAGCCGGCGAGCCCCCATAACAGGCCGCGCCGCCAGTCGATTTCGCGGCCGGCGAGCACGATGGCGGCGCCGAGCAGCAGCGCGAAGCCGATTCCGGTCAACACGTTGGCGAGCAGGGTCAAAGCGGTGCGTTCGAAATCGTCACCGGCGGCCGGTGCCTCGGCCGCCGCCGCTTGCGCGTGATTCTCGCCGCCGCCGTTCGCGGCGCCGTCCTTTTGGGAAGCCGCTTCCTCGAAAGTCTCGGCCTGCAGAATCAGGGGTTGGACCCAGACCTGCTGGGCCGCGGTATTGACTATTCCGCCGGCGAGCCCGGCGAGAAGCGCCGTCACCAAGATACGCCTAAACATGCCGGCGCCCTAGTGGCAGGGAAAGGCGAGCGAATGCCGGGAATCGTGCGCCGCGTCGTGCAGCGCGCCGGCCCCGACAAATCCGGTGCCGGAAAGGATGAAAAGGCCAAGCAAAATGGCGATCAGCGCCGGCGCCAGGGCGCCGGTCCGTGTCATCGCGGTGGATTCGTGGGCAAGGGTCGCGTTGGGCGTGGTCATGGTGCAATCCTCCGTTGCCTTACAGGCATTCTATTTGTCTGTTTCCGCCTTCGCCGGCACGCGGCGGCAATGCCGGCGCGCGTGCCAGATGACGGGTCGGTGGCAGGTCTCCTGGCTTGCGGGTCATCGTTTCCGGCCTGGCCTTCCCGGTTGCCCAGTGGCGCGCTTCGGCCGGAAACTGTCCGTTCACAGTTGCGGGGACAGCCGCGGTTTTGCACCGCGTTCCCTGTTGTCTCCCCCAAAACGAGGGGGAACCACCGTCGCCCATGTTATGGAG
>CBDVDY010000125.1:0-7794 GCA_965372875.1 uncultured Alphaproteobacteria bacterium
TCGCGGTCGCGGCAATACGCCCCGCGGAACAGGCCGCCACGCCAGGACGCATCGATACGGGCAGATATTGGCGCCGCGCCGCTTCCCTATCCCGTACGGCAATTGCGGCTTTCACGCCCCTCTCCCGCGCAACCATCCCCCGCGCCACCTTCATTCGCATATTACCGCATTTCGTGGCACAGAGACGGGCGCGGACGGGGCTCCGCGGGACGGCACGGGAGAGCACGGCGGCCCCTCCCGATGGTCTACGGGCGGATAGGACGGCCCGGCAACTCGCGCTGGTCTATCAGGGTCAGGACTCGTAGACCAAGCCTGAGCGGCATTTCGAATTTCCGCGTTCAGGGGTGATGCGGACGATCAATCCGAACCCCCGCGTGTCGCGGAATAGTCAACAAGCGGCATTCAATAAATAGCGCCATGGGCGAATTTCAGCCCAACTCGTCCAACAGTGCCTTAGCCTCCTCGAGGTCCGCGGTGTCGAACCCCTCGGTGAACCAGCCGCGGGTCGGGGCAAGCAGGTCGCGGGCTTCGGTCATCTTGCCTTGCGCGTGCCACAGGCGCGCGAGGCGGGTCGCGGCGCGGAGTTCGAGCGACTTCGCCTGTTGATCCTTGGCAATTCCAATGGCGTGCTTGAAGGCATCCGCGGCCTCCGCCTTGCGCTCCGGCGACCCGGCCATCAGCAGTTCGCCCCTTATCCTGTGAAATTCGGGCAGACTGAACCGATCCCTGTCTTCATTCGCCATGGCCAGGCCTTCCTCGATAGCGTTCAAGCCTTCCTCGATCTGACCGGCTTTCAAATGCAACTCGCCGAGCCACGCCAGGAACAACGGCAGCGTATATTTCGTCCTTGTGGAGCGCATGCCCGATATGCCCTCGCGCAGCTCGGAAATCCCGTCATGGAAATCGCCCTGTTCCGCCGCCGCCCCGCCTCGATAAATGTGCCCCAGCGGGACAAACGGCCGGAACCCCATTTCGTCGCAATGCCGGATCAGAAAGTCGCCGATCGTACCGATCTCGCCGATCTCGCGGCGCAGCAGTTGCAGCATTCCCAACGCCCATAACGCAACCGTCAGGGTAAAGGGGTGGGACAGCTCGCGCGCCAGCGTTTCGCCTTCCCGGCAAAGGGCAAGGGCCTTGTCCGGATAACCCAACTGCCACAGGGCGAGCGCGCCGAACGACCGACAACACACGCCCGGATCGTGCCCGGAATAGACGTAGGTCAAATGATGGTCGCGTTCGCGGTCATAAAGCGCGATCCCGGTCTCCGCATGTTCTCTGGCCGCGGCGAAGTTTCCGGTAAAAGTCAGGGAACTCCATCCCAAATGGTGGGCCTCGATAAGCAGGCCCGGTTCCTCCAGTTTCTCGGCGAGACCGAGAATGGTGCCGGTCTGATCCTCCGCCGTCCCAAGATCGCCGGAGATCATCTGGTATTGTCCCTTTCCCCGAAGGGCGACGAACAGGCCTCGCAGATCGCCCTCCGTTTCCGAAATGAGCGCCGCCTTCGAGAATGCTTCGGCAACCTCCGGGTTGCCGAACCCTCTGGTCGGCATCAAACAGACGCCGAGCGTGTTCAGGAGCGCGATCTCCCGTCGCCGCCGTTGCGGCGCTTCCGGCATGCAAGCGAGGATCTCCAATCCCTTTCTGATATGCCCCTCGGCCTCGATATTGGCCGATCGTTTCATGGCGTGCTGTCCGGCCATCTCCCAATAGTCGACCGCTTGTTCCGCCAACCCGGCTTCGCTGCAATGGTGCGCGAGAAGTTCGGGCTCGCCTTCGACCGTTTCAGGAAAATCCGTCGCCAGACATTCCGCTACCCTTGCATGAATCTCGGCCCGGCGGCTGCGCAGTAGCGAGCCGTAGGCCGTGCCTTGCACGAGGGCGTGCTTGAAGGTGTAGGTTGCCTGCGACCCGCTTCGTCGAAGATGAATCAGTCCCGACTCGGTGAGCCGGCCGATCGCATCGCCCAGTGCCTCGGCGCCGAGCATCGAGACCGATGTCAGCAGGTCGTGACTGAACTCCCGCCCGATCACCGCACCGATCTGCGCCACCTCCTTGGCCGGACCAAGCCTGTCGAGCCGTGCCGTCAGGGAGTCCTGGAGCGTCGCGGGGACTTCCATGGCGGCCGAAGCGTTCCCGGAAACGACCGCGGTCTCCAGTACCGACTTGGTCAGTTCCTCGACGAAGAGCGGCACGCCGTCCGTTTGCATCGTAATCTGTTCGCGAAGTGATTCCGGCAGCATTCCGGCACCCGAGACCAGATCGACCAATTGCACGCAGTCGCTTGCCTCGAGACGACGCAGGGCCAGTGGCGTGACGCGCGGATTTCCGCTCCACGGCGCATCGAATTCGGGCCGATGAGTGATCAACACGAGCACGGAAGATTCGGGCACGCGCTCGACCGTCAATTCCATCAGTTCCATTGTCGTCGGGTCGATCCAATGGGCGTCCTCCAAAACGAACAGCACGGGGCGCCGATCCGACAAACCGGCAAGCTGATCGACAATGGCCTGGAGCGTGAGTTCCTTCTGGCGCTGCGGGCTGACGTTGAGTAGCGGATATCGATCACCCGTGGCAATCGACAGCAACGATGCGAAAAGCGGGGCGATATCTTTGCTGGGTTTGCCGGAAAGTTCGATCAGGGCTTCGAGCTTGGCCAGCTTGGTTTCGGCCGCGTCTCCCCCCTCGAACCCCGCCGCTCGCTCCAGCCGATCAATGATTGGATACAGGGCGCTATTCGTGTGATAGGGCGAGCATTGATGGCGCAGCCGGTAATGAGGTTCGTCGCCGATCCGCGTCTCCAACTCCCGCGCCAGACGCGACTTGCCAAGGCCCGGTTCGCCGGAGATCAATACCACCTGGCCCTCTCCCGCCTTCGCCCGGTCCCAGCGCCGCTGCAGGATCTCCATTTCCTCGTCGCGCCCGATCAACGCGGTGAGATGTTCCGACCGGGTGGCATCGAAGCGACTCTCGGCGCGGTGGGATCCGCTGACAGCCCATGCCTGAACCCCCTCGGTGAAGCCTTTGAGGTCATGCCGCCCAAGATCCTCCAAGTCGAACAGCCCGCCGATTAGGCCGTGCGTCGTTTCGGCGATGACGACGGTGTCGGGCTTGGCGATATCCTGCAGCCGCGCGGCGAGGTTGGGCGTCTCTCCGGTGATCGCGGCTTCCTGCGATGCGCCTTCGCCAACGATGTCGCCGACCACAACTATGCCCGTGGCGATGCCAATGCGGACGGAGAGGCCGCGTTCCAACCCCTTTACCGCCTCTACGATCCCTAGCCCCGAGTTGATGGACCGTTCCGCATCGTCCTCGTGCGCCCGCGGATAGCCGAAATAGACCAATATCCCATCGCCCATGTACTTCGCGACGAAGCCCTCGTAGCGCATTACGACCGCGGCGCAGGCGTCTTGGTAGGCGCGGAGCATCTCCCGCATGTCCTCGGGATCGAGCCTGGCGGACAGTGCCGTCGAGCCGACGAGGTCGCAGAACATCACGGTCAGCTGCCGGCGCTCGGCCTCCGCGGTGGCAGGGCGATCAGCCTCGGTCTGGTCCTCCGCCACGGGTGAGGCCGCGGCATCGAGCTCAGCGACCGCGGCCATGAGGATCCGGCGGTGCCCAAGAGAGACCCCGAGCTCCTTGAGATCATCCTCGGTCAAGTGGGGAAGCGCCTGGGCGTCTACGTCGTTCTCGGCGAAGACGTCGGCGTACTTGCCGAGTCCCAAATCCGCCAACCAGCGACCGATGTCGTGGGCCATCTGCATTCCCCGTTTCGTCAAAGCGATCATGGAGGCGGGAAGCATGTGTTGCCAAGCTCGAATGTCCGCCTAGGGCCACTCCGCGAAGTCAGCGCTCAAGACGGGAAAGTCTCCACCACGCCCTCCTCCGCTCCGATTCCGGCGCCGCGCCACCCGCCTATTCCGTACGGCAATTGCGGCTTTCACGCCCCTCCGCGCAACCCGCCCCCGCGTTCGCTGCATTTGCATATTACCCCGTTTCGTGGCACAGAGACGGGCGCGGACGGGGCTCCGCGGGGCGGCACGGGAGAGCAGCGATGGAACGTTCATTCGCCAAGGAAGTCCAGCTTTTGAAGCTCGGCCAGGGCGACACCTTCGAGGGCGAGGGCATCCTGGCGGTGACCAAGGCGGCGCTGCAATCGGGCGTCAGCTACGTCGGCGGCTATCAGGGCGCGCCGATCTCGCATTTGATGGACGTGCTCTCGGACGCCCGCGAAATCCTCGACGAATACGGCGTGCATCTCGAATTCTGCGCCAACGAGGCGGGCGCGGCGGCGATGCTGAGTGCCTCGGTCAACTACCCGATCCGCGGCCTGGTCACCTGGAAATCCATCGTCGGCACCAACGTCGCCTCGGACGCGCTCTCCAACCTGGCCTCGGCCGGGGTCAAGGGCGGCGCCATGATCGTGATCGGCGAGGATTACGGCGAGGGCGCCAGCATCATCCAGGAGCGCAGCCACGCCTTCGCGCTCAAATCGCAGATCTGGCTGCTCGACCCGCGGCCGCACCTGCCGACCATCGTGCGCATGGTGGAAAAGGGCTTCGAGCTGTCCGAGGCCAGCAACAGTCCGGTGATGCTCGAGCTGCGCATCCTCGCCTGCCACGTCCAGGGCAAGTTCGCGGCCAGCGACAATTTGGAGGCGCCGATCTCGCGCAACAATCCGCTGCAGACGCCGGATTTCGATCTGTCGCGCATCTGCCTGCCGCCCTCGACCTACGCCCAGGAAAAGCAGAAGATCGAGGAGCGCCGGCCGGCGGCGGTCGCCTTCGTCAAGGAAAACCAACTCAACGAATTTTTCGACGGCGAGTTGAGCGATATCGGAATCATCACACAGGGCGGCTTGTACAACACGGCGCTCAGGGCGCTGAACCGCCTGGGCCTGGCCGATGCCCACGGCAATTCGAAGGTGCCGGTCTATTTGCTCAACGTCGCCTACCCGCTGATCGACGACGAAATCGTCGGCTTCTGCGCCGGCAAGAAGCACGTCCTGGTGATCGAGGAAGGCAACCCCGAGTACATCGAGCAATACGTCAACGTCGTCCTGCGCAAGGCCAACCGCAAAACCCGAATCACCGGCAAGGGGCCGCTGCCGATGGCCGGACAGTACACCGCCGAAGTGATGCTCCAGGGCGTCGCCAAGTTCATCGAGAAGGTGCTGCCCAAGGGCGCCAACTGGGCCGGCGAGGAAGCCGCCAAGCTGACCAGTCTCAAGGCCCGCGCCGCCACGCTTCTGGGCGGGCCGGTGCCGGTGCGGCCGCCGACCTTCTGCACCGGCTGCCCGGAGCGGCCGGTGTTCAGCGCCATCAAGCTGGTCGAGCGCGACATCGGCGCCACCCATATCAGCGCCGATATCGGCTGCCACACGTTTTCGACCCTGCCGCCCTTCAACCTCGGCAACACGGTGATGGGCTACGGGCTGGGGCTGGCCAGCAACAGCGGCATCGCCGCCAATTTCGGCAAGCGCACCATCAGCATCATGGGCGACGGCGGGTTCTGGCATAACGGCCTGTCGACCAGCGTCGCCAACGCCGCCTACAACAAGGACGACGCCGTCCTGATCATCATGAAGAACGGCTATACCTCGGCCACCGGCTGGCAGCACCTGCCGTCGAGCCCGAAGGACGGCGACATGAACGCCAGCGACATGTCGATCGAGAACGCCCTCGCCGGCCTCGGCATCAAGTGGCGGAAGACCGTCAACACCTATTCGGTCGGCAAGATGATGAAGACGCTGACCAAGGCGCTGACCACGGCCGAATCGGGCCTCAAGGTGATCATCGCCGAAAGCGAATGCATGCTCGCCAAGCAGCGCCGCGTGCGCGCCGAGCGCGCCGACCGGCTGGCCAGGGGGCAACGCGCCACGCGCGAACGCTTCGGCATCGACGACGACGTCTGCACCGGCGACCATTCCTGCATCCGCCTGTCGGGCTGCCCGTCGCTCACCATCAAGCCCAGCACCGACCCGCTGCGCACCGATCCCAAGGCGCACGTGAACAACGACTGCGTCGGCTGCGGCCTGTGCGGCGAAATCGCCCACGCGGCAATCCTGTGCCCGTCCTTCTATCGCGCCGAAATCGTCTACAACCCGACCCGAATCGAGCGCTTCGTGGATCGCCTGCGCCGGCGCGTCATCGCCCGGCTGGTGAGTCCCGAGGCCGCCCGTCTGGCCGCGCCGATGGGGGCGCTCGAGCCCGAAGACGCCCAGCGCGCGGCATGAGCGAAGGCGCCCGCCCGATCAATGTCCTGATTGCCGCCATGGGCGGCGAAGGCGGCGGCGTGCTCACCTCCTGGCTGGCCGACGCCGCCCGCGAACAGGGCCTGATCGTGCAGGTGACTTCCACGCCCGGCGTGGCGCAACGCACCGGGGCCACGGTGTATTATTTGGAACTCATGGAAGCGGCGGCGGACGGCGCCGACCCGGTGATGGATATCTTCCCGGGCCCGGGCAACATCGATCTCATGCTGGCGACCGAATTGGTGGAGACCGGGCGGGTGATGGAAAGGGGCTTCGTCAGCCCCGACCGCACGACGCTGGTCGCCTCCAGCCACCGGGTCTATTCGCTGGCCGAGAAGATGGCCATGGGCGACGGCCGCATCGACGGAAAGCGCGTGCTCGACGCCGCCAGGGAGCTGGCCAAGAAGGCCATATTGTTCGACATCGAGCGGACCGCGAAGGATTGCGGCAGCCAGTTGAACGCGGTCGTCCTGGGCGCGGCCGCCGGCACCGGGGTGCTGCCGATCGCGCCCGAAATTTTCGAAAACGTGATCAAGGCCGAAGGCAAGGCGGTGTCGCAAAACCTCGCGGGGTTCGCCGCCGGTTTGGCCTACGCAAGGGGTGCCGTGGCGGAGGTACGGCCCGGCGCGGCTCCCGCGGCGGCGGCCCCTGAGTCGGCAATCGACGATTCCGGCGAGGCCGCCGCCCTGCGCGGCCGGATCGAGCTCGACTATCCGCAATCGGTGCACGACATCGTCATCGAGGCCACCGGCCGGACGCTGGATTTCCAGGACCGGCGCTATGCCGAACTTTATCTCGACCGGCTGCGCGACGTGCTCGCCATCGACCAGCGGCGCGGCGACGACGATTACCGCCTGACCCGCGAGGCGGCGCGGCATCTGGGGCTGCGCATGACCTACGAGGACATCATCCGGGTGGCGCAGCTGAAGACCCGGGCCTCGCGGCTGCAGCGGGTGCGCGACGAAGTCGCCGCCGAGCCCGATCAGATCGTGACATTCACCGAGTTCCTGAAGCCCGGCATCGAGGAGTTCTGCTCGCTGCTGCCGTCCTTCGTCGCGCGCCCGATCATCGCCTGGGCCGAACGCAACCCGGAGAAGGCGCGCAAATACCATATCGGCATGCGGGTCCGCACCGACACGGTTTTCGGCTTCCTGCGGCTGCGGTCCGTGGCCTCGTTGCGGCGCCTGCGGCGCTGGGGCTATCGCTACAAGCACGAGCAGGAACTGATCGAAAACTGGCTCGATCTGGCCTGCGGCGCCGCCGCGGTGGACCACGGGCTGGCGTTGGAGATCGTCGAATGCGCGCGCCTGATCAAGGGCTACGGCGATACCTACCGGCGCGGCGCCGATAATTTCGCGCGTATCGTCGAGGCCATCATCACGCCCGCGCTGACCGATGGCGGACGTCCCGGTGCCGCGGAACTGGTGGCGCGCGCCCGCGAGGCGGCGCTCGCCGATCCCGAGGGCGCGGCGCTGACGCCGATCCTGGTGGAGGCGATCGGCGCCGGCAAAGTACCCGAGCGTCTGGCCGGCGAATAAAGGCGG
>CBDVDY010000126.1:0-7739 GCA_965372875.1 uncultured Alphaproteobacteria bacterium
CATGGCGAACTTCCGCCCCGCGCGCGAGAACAGGGCGAGCCGCAGATTGTCGAGCACGGTGAGGCTCGAAAACAAATTGGTGATCTGGAAGGTGCGGCCCAAACCCATTGCCACGCGGCGGTCGGTACGCCGGCGCGTGATATCCTCGCCGAACAGGAATATCCGGCCCTCGCTCGGCCGGAGCGAGCCGCTGATCAGGTGGAACAGTGATGTTTTGCCGGCCCCGTTCGGCCCCAGGATGGCCACCCGCTCGCCCGGATACACCTCAAGCGACACGTCGCGCACGGCGACCATGCCGCCGAAGGATTTGCCGACGCCATCGAGCCTGAGGTCGGGCACCGCGATGTCGTTTCTTGGCGGCGGGGCGCTGCGGGATTTCGGATCGGGTTCCGCAATCGCTTCCGCGGCGGGGGCAGGAAGAGCGGCGGACGCGTCGACGGCTGCACCCCGGCCGCTTCCCGCCCGCGCCGCCTTGCTCGCGCGCGGCCGGAACCATCCGATCACGCCGTCGGGGGCGAAGAACACCGTGAGGATGAAGATCGCACCAAGCACGAGCAGCCAGTGGTCGACGAAGATGCTGAGAAAGTTTCTCAGCGCCACGATGACGACGGCGCCGATGATCGGGCCGATGAGCGTACCCGTGCCGCCCAGGATGACCATCAGGATGGCCTCGGCGGATACCCCGAGGGAAAGATCGAAGGGGCTGACGAATCCCTTGTAATAGGCGCTCATGATGCCGGCGCAACCGGCGAACAGGGCGCTGGCCACGAAGGCTATGTATTTGTGCAGCCAGACATTGTAGCCGAGCGCCTGCATGCGGGTTTCGCTGTCGCGGATGCCTTGCAGGGTCAGCCCGAAGGGCGAGCGCACCAGGAGATACATGGCGGCGCCAAGGACGACGAGGATGGCCAGCGCCAGATAATAGGCGCCGAGCGTCCCACCGAGGACCTCCATGTGCTTGGGGATGCCGCGCAGGCCGTTGTAGCCGCCGGTGAAGGAGCCCCAGCGGTTCGTCGCGCCCCAGATCACCTGTGCCAGCGCCAGGGTAATCAGCAGGAAGTAAAGGCCCCGCGTGCGCAGCGCCACGAACCCGAAGAGCGCGGCCAGGAGGCTGCTGCAGGCCAGCGCCAGCAGCAGCCCTTCCCACCAGGTGCCGCCGTAGCGCGCGGTCAGCAGGCCCGAAGCGTAGGCGGCGACGCCATAGAACGCCGCATGCCCGAGCGAGGGCAGACCGGCATAGCCCATCAGGATATCCAGGCTCATGGCGAAGATGGCGAAGATCACCATCAGAACCAAGATGTGGACGTAGAAGGACGGCAGCGTCGGCGGCAGCGCCAACGCCACCAGCAGCGTTATCGCCAGCCACCACGCCCAGGCCCAGCTTGTGCCGCGCACGCGTCCTATTCCCGTCCGAACAGGCCGGTCGGCTTGATCGCCAGGACGATGATCATGGGCACGAACAGCGTGAAGTAGGAGAGTTCCGGAAACATCGCCTTGCCCAACGCGTCGACGATGCCGACGAACAGGCTGCCGACGACCGCGCCGCCCAGGCTTCCCAGCCCGCCGATGATGCAGACCACCAGGGCCAGGGGTAAAATCTCGAAATCCAGGCCGGGGTAGGCGCCGACATAGGGCGCGCTGATGGCGCCGCCGAGCCCGGCGAGCAGCGCCGAGAATCCGAACATGACGACGAACAGGCGGCGCGTGTTGATCTTCATGGCGCGCGCCATCTCCTCGTCGTCGACGCAGGCGCGCACGGTGGCGCCGATGCGCGTACGCGACAGCATCAGCCACAGGCCCAGCGCCACCGCGGCCGCCACCGCGATCACGAACAGGCGGTATTTCGGGTAGTAAACCGCGCCCATCTTGGCGGGCCCGCTCAGGATTTCGGGCGTGGCCATCACCATGGGATCGCCGCCCCAGAAGATCAGCGAGGATTCGGCGATCACGTAGGCCAGCCCCATGGTCAGCAGAATCTGCGGCAGGTCCTTGAGGTGGAAGCGTTTGAGCAGAAACTCCTCGACCAGGGCGCCGAAAACCCCGACGGCGAGAGCGCCGGCCAGCATCGCCGCGATGAAACTGTCGCTGAGCGCGAAGACCATCAGCGCGATATAGGCGCCAAGCATATAGAGCGAGCCGTGCGCGATGTTGACGACCTTCATCAGGCCGAAGGCGAGAGTGAAGCCGCTGGAGAGCAGGAACAGGAGCGCCCCGAACGATATCCCGTTCAGAATATGCGGGCCCCAATACGCCATCTCGGCACACCCCGTCAGGCAGTGGTCGGTGGCGTTACCGTTGCCGCGCGATCACCAAATGTAAAGTCCCGCCGCGCCCGGTCAGTTCGCACGCCGCGGGTTTGCGCCGGCCCGGTTCGCGGGACCCGGTGCCTTCGAGCACCGAGTCCCGCGGCCGGTTTCGCGCGTCCTACTTGCAGAACTTGCAGGCTGGATTGTCGCGGGAATACAGCGGAGCGGCGAGGTACTTGTCGGGATCGATCGTCCAGAACTGACTGACGTTCGGGATCGAATGGATGACCTGGTTCTCCAGCCCCTTGCCGCTGGCCTTCTTGACCACCTTGCGGATGTAGATGGTCTCGATCGGGTTGTTGCGGCTATCGAGCTTGAGGGCCGAGCGCGGCGCGTCGCGAAGATCGACGCCCTTGACCGCATCGACCAGCTTCAGCGCGTTTGTCGGCATGCCGGTCTTGGCCAGCGCCTTGTCCATCCACAGGGCCGCCGTGTACATGGCCTCGGCGTAATAGGACGGGTCCTTCTTGTACTTGGCCTGGAACGCCTTGACGAAGGCCACGTTCTGCGGCCGCTTGAGCGTCGCGGCGTAGCTGTGCGAGGTGAGGATGCCCAGCGCCTCGCCGCCCATGTGCTTGAGCACGTCCTCGTCGGTCATGATGTTGCCGCCGATCAGCGGGATCTGGTCCTTCAGGCCGAAGTCCTGGTAGGTCTTGATGAACTTCGGAATATGCCCGCCCACGACCAGGGCGAAGACGGCGTCGGCGTCGCGCCGGATCTGGCTGATGTAAGGCCCGTGATCGCCGGCGTCGAGCGGCACCCAGAGCTTTTGCACAATCTGGCCGCCGGCGGCCTCGAAGGTGCGTTGGAAGCCGCCCACGTTCTCCCAGCCGAAGGCGTAGTCCTGGCCGACCGTGACGATCTTCCTGTAGCCCAGCGTCTTGTACGCGTATTCGCCGAACGGATGGTTCGGCTGGCTGCTGGTCCAGATCATGCGGACGATGTATGGGCTGGCTTGCCGTTGCGTCAGGTCGTCGGCGGCGACAATCGGCAGGAACAGCGGCACTTTGTTGTCGTGGGCGTAGTCGCGGACGGCGTAGCCCTCGAAGGCCAACAAATAACCGACGACGAAATGGACCTTGTCGTTCTCGACCAGCTTGCGCATCTTGGTGAGCGCCATTTCGGGCTTGGTCTCGGTGTCCTCGACGATGAGTTCGACGTCCAGGCCGCCGAGCTTTCCACCACTCTGCCCGAGGTAGAGCTGGAAACCCTCGACCATTTCCCTGGCGCTTTCGGCCACGAATCCGGTAAGCGGCACGGGCAATCCGACCCGCACTTTCTCCGCGTTGGCCTGACCGGACAACCCGGCAAACATGGCGACGGCCGTTGCGGCCAATACAAATTTACGCATGACTTAATCCTCCCTTTCTTCGGCGGCCGAATTTCGTTGCCGGCCGGGTGAACAGCACTGTCGTTTCGGCCCGATTCCGCCGAGCCAATTGTTTCCGCCGCGGCATCACATCACGGCGGTAGCGTCGATCTCCAACAAATAGTCGGGGTGGGCCAGGCCCCGCAGCACGCAAATCGTGTTCGCCGGCGGATTTTCGGAAAAATGCTTTTTGACCAACGCCCGCACTTTCTTGACGTCGTGCGGGCTGCACACGTAGCTGACCAGCTTGATGACGTCCTTGAGATCGGCGCCGGACCGATTCAATACCTTTCTTATGTTGGCCATGACCAACTCGCCCTGGGCCTCGAAATCGTCCGGCCCAAGGATGTTGCCTGATTCGTCGCCGGCGACCTGGCCGGCGCAAAAGATGAACTTCTGCGGGTTCTCCACCTCGACCGAGTGCGAATAATGGCTGAATGGTGTGTGCACGCCTTCGGGCTGGTTGAAAGTAATCCTGACCAAGTTGTTTCCTCCCCTTTTTGTGTCCGATCACTGTTCCAACAATTTGTTGTCGGGATCACTTATTGTCGACCGAGCAACTTTACGTTTATATTGTAAGTATCGTCACAATCACTTGTTATTTCTTTTCGCTCCAATCTTAAAGGCTAGCATAAGGCTGCTGGAAACTCCAAACAGCGATAATCGCCCAATGGGTTGGGCCATGACTCGTGGAGGGGGGGTGGGTCGCGTTTCCGGCGACAAGGAAGGCCGGCCAAAGGTTGCGCGCGGCTACCGGCGGAATTGCCTGTCGGCTTCCCAATGTCCGCTCCTGGCTCAGGCTGGGTAAAAACTAATTTTTGGAGACCCAGACGAATTATCGGGTCACAAAGCTGGCCTTCGCCGCAATAACGATTCGCCCACGTTCCCTTGCCGATTCAATAATTGCGCGGATGGTCCCGGCATCCGAGTTTTCACACAGCCTGAGCCGAAACCGGACAATGGCGGTTCGTCAGAGCCGTCCAAGTTTCCCGGTATCTGGCCAGGGCGTAGGTCCGCGACACTGTGACCCATTTTCGTGGCCCGCATATTGGGCCAACATCCTTGGAACTGTCAGTGGTAAACCACTGTTTGCGAAAGGAGGTCGACATGGCCGCGAACAGCGGCGCCGCAGGCCTCGGCGCCGGGTTACCGAGCGCGGTTTTCGGCAAGGACTGTAACCCGCCGGGAGGTTGCATCAATTGCGTCCGCGCTTCGGCGCTGGGCGCGGACTTGACCGACGAGCAACTGCGCACTCTGTGCGACGTGGTGGCGATCGGGATGCTCTCGAAGGGCGAGACGCTGATTTCCGAGGGCGAACTGGACGGCCATCTTTACGCCGTCGCGGTCGGCGAATTAGAGGTCCTCGGCCCGGCCGGCGATGGAAGCGGGGACTCTCCGCGGCGCCTGGGGCCGGGAAGCCTCGCCGGCGAACTCGCTTTCCTGGATAGCCCGAGACGCACCGCCACCCTCCGGGTCAGGGAAGACGCCTGTCTGATTTCTCTTCACCGCGACGAGCTCGAGGGGCTGGTCGCGGTCGACCCGTCGTTGGCGTACAGAATCATGCGCGCCGTCGCCCGGTCGGCCCACCGCAAGGCCGACGCTCTCGAGGGTTCCGACGCCGAATCCGCGCGCCACTAGCTGGCATTTCGGTCGCGCCGCCTTCGAATTCCCGGATTTCGGCCGCTCACCGGAACAGCTCGGCGCGCGCGATCAGCTGGTCCAGGTTCGGCTCGTCCGGGTTCCAGGGCTTGCCCGGGTGGATGATGGCCACCTGGCAAGCCTCGGCCGCTTCCACCATCTGCAGGTAGGTCCCGGCGTCGAGGTCGGCGATGTAAGCCTGCTTGTTGTCGTCGTAGACGAACATCTTGTCGTTTATCTCGGTGCACTCGTTGCATGTCGTGCAGCGCGCGGTCTCTATAAAGGGCTCGTCGGCCG
The DNA here is from genome assembly GCA_965372875.1 of uncultured Alphaproteobacteria bacterium. Classification (GTDB taxonomy): domain Bacteria; phylum Pseudomonadota; class Alphaproteobacteria; order CBDVDY01; family CBDVDY01; genus CBDVDY01. The sequence continues at coordinate 5,611 of CBDVDY010000126.1, forward strand.
GCGGCGCTTCTGGCTCCGCTTCGTCCGGGCGCGGCGCCGGCGCCTCGGCGACCTCGGCGGCCACGGGGGCCGCCGCCTGTCCGACGCGCTCTTTCAGCTCTTCGATCTCCCGTTGCTTGTCGCGCTCCCAGATCTCGCGCTCGCTTTCCAAGAGCCGCCGCGCGTGCGAGTTGTCGATCCCGCCCAGCTCGCGCAGCCCGCGCCAGGTCTCGCGGCAGCGGAGCGCCGCCTCGACCAGCTTGTCCTCGACGATGACCCGGTGCAGGACGTCGTCGCCGTCGACCATCAGGACGTAGGGAACCCACTCCGGCGGGGCCTCGGTCTCAAGCTCCAGATACGCGCTCACCGGCATCATGCCGTCGTGCCACTTGCTCCGGGGGACCCTCGCGAAGTGGCCGGCGTAGCGTTCGTCGCAGGCCACGAAATCGACAAAGGTGAAGGCGACGTTCTTCGAGATTCGCCGATGTTTCTCGTCCTCGTACGACAGGCGCCGGACCGGCCAGTCGGCTTCGGCCTGGGGGTTGTCGCCGACCTCGAACCGCGACGCCCAGTCGCCTCCGGCGGCGGGGTCGTAAGCGAAGGCGGGAAAGGCCCGCGACTGCAGCGCCGCGGCCGCCGAGAGATAGGGCGGCAACCCGGCGGTGGTCCCGGTCGATCCCGAGAACACGCTCAACAAAGCCGGCCCCGAATATTTCAACCCGGCCATAATCCGATCACGCATCCGATACAGGTTCGAGCCGCTCGATTGCAGGACGTAGACGGCGTTGAGGCCCACCGCCATGGCCGCCAGCCGCGGGCCTTTGACGCCGAACGAGAATCGCCCGACCCCGGCCGGCGGGTCCCCGAGGATGTCGTCGGTCTGGACCAGGACCTTGATCGGAAGGCCCGAGGAAATGACCTCGACGAGCTTCGCGGTTTCGGCGGCCTCGTGGCGCCGGCCGCGCGGGCACACCAGATAGGGCGGGAAGAACGCCAGATCCTCGGGCGCCAGAGCGCGCTCGTCGAACCCGGCGAAGAATGGATCGTGCGTCGAGTCCTGGTATCGGTTTTCGATTTCCAAATCGGCGACGGACATGGCTTTGACGAGTTCGACCATCGCCGGCAGCCGATCCTGGAACGCCTCCAAAGCGCGGGCGCAGCGGTCGAAGACAAAGGCGTACGGCCGTTCTCGATCGGCGTCCGGCGCGCGCCGGCGCGGCGGCGCGACGAACCTTTGCGATTGCAGGATTGCGAGCGCGGCGCGAATCCGGCGCCGGCGCTTTTCCGGCAGTGGGTTCCCGGCCGGGGATTCGGCCAGGATTCGCGACATCGCGTCGAAGTCGAACACCGACTCGTAGGCGATTCCGACCGCGCCTTTGAGTCGCTCGGGCGCCCGCGCCGCCTCCGACTTCATGTAGTCGGCCTTCAGGATATCCGACAGCTTGAGAATGAGCTCGTCGATCCTGTCCCGGCATTTCCGGGCCTTGTCATCGTGAACCACGCTCCAGGCGTGTCTCACCAGCGCGGCCGGCGTCTCATCGCCACAATCGATCACCGGGCCGTCGACCCGGAGTGCGTTGCTGGCATTGCGCAGGCTTTCCTTCAGCGATTTTTTTTCGGCGCCATCGCTGCTCGAAAGAAGATTTTTCCGCGCCAGTCTCCAGAGCCGCGACAGGGATATCCTGGCGCCGCGCGACGCCAGGGCCCGCATCTCCGCTTCGAGCCGCAGCACGTGTTTCCTGAGGCGTTCGCCCTTGATGCCCCGCGGGGCGATCTCCCGGAGGATGTCGTCGACGACGTCTGAAAGGGAATATACGAACGGTTCGTCGGGGCCGCCCTCGACCAGCACCACGGGATAGTCGTGGCGGAGCTTCGACGGCTCCAGGTAGCCGGCGAGGAGCGCCGGACGAAGGTCCGGCCCGCCGACGCGGTCCAGGGAGCCGCCCAAAATTCTCCCGGTCATGCGAAAGCCGATGTGCTCCAGAATATCCGCATCCGTGGCGCCGTCGGACACGCTCCCTCGGTCGCGCCCGGACTCCGGCGCACGGGCTCCGCGCCGCGGGTGTTCGGGCGGCCCGGCGAGCACGCCGCCGCTCCGATTCATTGGGCCGGCCAGATGGTGAATTTGTCGAACTCCTCTTCGAGCACGT
>CBDVDY010000127.1:0-7732 GCA_965372875.1 uncultured Alphaproteobacteria bacterium
GAGCTTGTCGAAGTATGAGGGCCGGGAGCGTCTTAGCCAGATAATTCGCAGGCAATCTTTAGAAGTTGTCCTTGCGCTGGCGCACTTCGGCGAACACGGCGACCGCGTCGGCGCCTTCGAGCCCGACGTTGCGGGCCAGCGATTCGACGTCGGCGCGCAGGAACGGGTTGGTCGCGCGCTCCTCGCCCAGGGTCGAGGGCACGGTGGGCTGGCCCTTCTCCCGCGCCGCGTCGATCTCGCGCGCGCGCGCCACCAGCGCATGATTGTCCGGCTCGACCGTGAGCGCGAAGCGGGCGTTGGCCTGGGTGTATTCGTGGGCGCAGTAGATTCTGGTTTCGTCCGGCATGTCGCGCAGCTTGCCCAGGCTGGTCCACATCTGCGCGGGCGTGCCCTCGAACAGACGGCCGCAGCCCAGCGCGAACAAGGTATCGCCGATGAACAGCGCGTCGCTGTCGCGGAACCAATAGGCGATGTGGCCGCGCGTGTGGCCGGGCACGTCGAAGACCAGCGACTCGGCCCCGCCCAGCGCGTAGCTGTCGCCGTCGCCGACCTCGACGTCGATGCCGGGGATGCGTCCGGCGTCGGCGCGCGGGCCGACGACGATGCAGCCGGTGGCCTGCTTGATCGCCATGTTGCCGCCGACATGGTCGCCGTGGTGATGGGTGTTGAGGATGTGGCTGAGGCTCCAGCCCTTGGCTTCGAGCGCCGCCAGCACCGGCTCGTGCACGGCGGGATCGACGACCGCGGTGGCGCCCGAGTCCGGATCGTGCGCGAGATAGACGTAATTGTCGTTGAGGACGGGAATCTGGTGAATCTCTAGCTTCGACATAATCGCTCCTTGGCTCGCTTCCAGGCCGCGGCGGACGGCCGCAAGACGAATTGTACCACTAGCATTTCGCGCCGGCCGCTTCCAGCATCGCCCTTCACGCCCAGGTCGTTCTTTTATGTTAGATATGGCCCATGTGGACCGATGTCATCGACCTCCGCGACTTTTACCAGTCGAGTCTGGGCCGTGTCGCCCGGCGCATGATCCGCCGCCGCGTGCGCGCCGTGTGGCCGGACGTCACGGGTGCGAACATGCTCGGCCTGGGCTACGCGACGCCCTATCTGCGGCCGTTCCGGGAGGAGGCCGAGCGCGTCTTTTCGATCATGCCGGCGGCGCAGGGGGTGCTGCACTGGCCGGCGGACGAGGCGAACGCGGTGGCTCTGTCGGACGAGGCCGAATTGCCGCTCGCCGATCTCGCGGTCGATCGCGTGCTGCTGGTGCACGCGGTCGAGAGCTGCGAGCAGTTGCGGCCGATGCTGCGCGAGATCTGGCGCGTGCTGGCCGCCAGCGGCCGCCTGCTCGTCGTCGCGCCCAACCGGCGCGGCCTGTGGACCTTGTTCGAGCGCACGCCCTTCGGCCACGGCCGCCCCTACACGGATTCGCAGCTCTCGCGCCTGTTGCGCGACAACATGTTCACGCCGGTCCGCTCGGAGGCCGCCCTGTTCATCCCGCCGAGCCGCTCGCGCATGCTGCTTTCGGCCGCGCCGGCCTGGGAAAAGCTCGGCGGCCGCTGGCTGCATGCCGTGGCCGGCGTGGTGCTGATCGAGGCGACGAAGGAGATTTACGCCCCCGCCAGCGCCCGAGCCAAGGATGCGCGCCGCGCCGCCAAGGCGACGCTGCCGGACCGCGCCGCGCCGGCCCGGATGCCCGCCTGAGCGCCCTTCCGCGCCGCCACGCGGGCGCGGAATTGCCGGCCTCGCGGCGGCGGCGACGAAGCCGCGAAATTGTCGAGGTTTCCTTTGATTTCGCGGTCGCCTGCGACTACTACTATCCGTCCGCTGAGCTGCTAGTGGTAAGAATCCAACATAAGGTACCCATTGGACGGCTTCGCGAGTTTGTCCGGCTAGGCGCGGCGCGCGCGGCGGCGATGCCGTCGCATCGCCAGCGTGGCGCAACGACGCGGGCGGGCTCGCAAAGCCGCCCGCTGGGTCGCCTATCCCGCTTCCTCGGGGCGTCAAGCACGCTTGCCGATGCGACGGCATCGCCTTCACGCGCTTTCCCGCCGAGGAAACGGGATCGGCGATCCTATGGGCACCCTATGTTGGATTTTTACCACTAGGCCACGTGCGAAATGCCTGCGAACGACGAGACGCTGGAAAGCCTGCGCGAGGAAATCGACAGGATCGACGACGCACTCCATGATCTGCTCATGGAACGCGCCACCGTTATCGCGCGGGTTGTCGGCGCGAAAACCGGACCGGCACTGAGGCCGGGGCGCGAGGCCGCGATCCTGCGCCGGCTTGTCGAACGGCACGGCGGCGCCTTTCCGAAGGCCGCCATGGTGCGCATCTGGCGCGAAATCATGGGCGCGTCGGTCGGCCTTCAGGAGCCCTTCACGCTGGGCGTCTACACGCCCGCCGCCGATCCCGGATATTTGGACATCGCGCGCGACCATTTTGGCACCGTGGCCGAAATGACGGTGAACCGGTCGCCACGCGAGATCCTGCGCGCGGTGGCCTCGGGTGCGGCCGCCGTTGGCGTGGTGCCGACGCCCGTGGCCGACGAGGAGGACCCCTGGTGGCGCAGCCTGGTGGGGGCGGGCGACACGGCGCCGCTGGTAATCGCCAAGTTGCCTTTCGCGGGCGCGAACCCGGCCAAGGGGTTGGAAGCACTGGTGCTGGCCCGGGCGGAGCCGGAGGAGACCGGCGAGGACCGTTCGCTGGTCGTCATCGATTGCGAGAGCGAAGTCAGCCGGGCGGCCCTGGTCACCGGGCTCGTCGGCGCCGGACTCGAGCCCGTATTCCTGGATGTTCGCGCCGAACGCGCCGATTCGTGGCTGGCGCTGATCGAGGTGGACGGGTTCGTCGCGCCGAACGACCCACGGCTCGACGAAATTGTCGGCGACGCGCGCCTGCCGGTTCGCCAGGCACAACGATTGGGCGGCTATGCCGTGCCGTTCGACGCCGCGCAACTGGCCGGCGCCGGCTGACCATGTCCGTTCTCGAACCGCGGCCTGGTATCCTCGATATCGAGCCCTATGTCGGCGGCAAGGCCGCGCTCGAAGGCCAGGAGCGGGTCATCAAGCTGTCCTCGAACGAGGGCGCGCTGGGGCCAAGCAAGCGGGCCGTGGCCGCGGTGCGCGGCATGGCGGGCGAGCTGCACCTCTATCCCGATATCGCGTCGATTGGCGTGCGCGAGGCGATCGGCGAACAGCACGGCCTCGATCCGGCGCGTATCGTCTGCGGCTGCGGCTCGGACGAACTCCTGAATCTGCTCGCCAAGGGCTATGCCGGCCCGGGCGACGAAATATTGATGACCGAGCACGCCTTCGCCATGTACCCGATCGTGGCGATGGCGGCTGGCGCGTCGCCGATAGCGGCGCCCGAGCGCGACTTGACCGCCGACGTCGACGCGCTTCTCGGCCGGGTGACGGAGCGGACCCGGCTGGTGTTTCTGGCGAACCCCAACAACCCGACCGGCAGTTACCTGCCGAAGCCGGAGCTGTTGCGCCTGCGCGCCGGTCTGCCCGAACGCGTGCTGCTGGTGATCGATTCGGCCTACGCCGAATATTTGGCGGCCGAGGACTACACCGACGGGACCGATCTGGTCGACGAGGGCGAGAACGTGGTGATGACGCGTACCTTCTCGAAGGCTTACGCGATGGCCGCGCTGCGCCTCGGCTGGGCCTATTGCCCGGCCCCGGTGGCGGACGTGCTGAACCGCCTGCGCATCCCCTTCAACGTCACCCTGCCGGCCCAGGTGGCCGGCGTGGCGGCGGTGAACGATACCGCCCACCGCGACGCCGGCCGCGCCCACAACGACCGCTGGCTGCCCTGGTTCGCCGAGCGGCTCGGCGAACTCGGCCTCGAGCCGTGCCCCTCGGTCGCTAATTTCGTCCTGGTGCGTTTTCCGGACGATCCGGCGAAGTGCGCCGAGGCCGCCGACGCCTTTCTCAATGGCCGCGGCATCATCCCGCGCAAGGTCGCCAATTACGGATTGCCCGAATATCTGCGCATCAGCATCGGCCGCGGGGACGATATGCGGGCGGTGGTGGACGCGCTTGGCGATTTCATGGGCTGAGCCGGATATGACCTCCACACCGCATTTCAAGCGCGTTGCGCTGATCGGCGTCGGCCTGATGGGCTCGTCGCTTGCCCGCGTGCTGCGGCGCGAAAGCATGGCGGACGAGATCGTCGGTTGCGCGCGGACCGCGGAAACCAGGGATCGTATCGTCGAGCTGGGCCTGGTCGACCGGGCCGAGGCCGATCCGGGCGATGCGGCCGAGGGCGCCGACCTGGTGGTCCTGTGCGCCCATCTCGGCGCTTATGCCGAAATCGGCAAGGCCATCGCCCCGCATTTGACGGAGGGCGCGATCGTCAGCGACGTCGGCTCGGCCAAGCAGGCGGTGATCGAAATTCTCGCGCCGCTCATCCCCGAGGGCGTCCATCTCGTGCCGGGACATCCGGTCGCGGGTACCGAGTTTTCCGGGCCGGACGCCGGTTTCGCCGAGCTTTTCGACGGGCGCTGGTGCATCCTGACGCCGCCGGCGGGCACGGACGAGGCGGCGGTCGAGCGGCTCGCCGCCATGTGGCGAAGCGCCGGCATGACGGTCGAGATCATGGACGCCGAGCACCACGACATGGTGCTGGCGCTGACCTCGCACCTGCCGCATGCGATCGCCTACACCATCGTCGGCACGGCGACGGAGCTGGAGGGCGACTTGAAGTCCGAGGTCGTCAAGTTCTCGGCCGGCGGTTTCCGCGACTATACCCGCATCGCCGCCTCCAACCCCGAATTCTGGCGCGACGTTTTCCTGGCCAACCGGGGCGCGTTGCTCGAGGTGCTCGACCGGTTTACCGAGGATCTGAGCGCCCTGCGCAAGTCGATCCGCCGCGGCGACGGGGCGGCGCTCCATGACCTGTTCACCCGCACCCGCGACATCCGGCGCGGCATCATCGAGGCGCATCAGGAACAGGCCGAGGAAGAAAAACGCTCGGACGGGTAGTCTATTCCGGCCAGACGATGCGCGGCAACGCCATCAGCGCAATCGGCCCCAAAAAGAGCCTGCCCTTGCTGAACGTAAGGGGCGCGGTGAGTTTCGGCGGCCCGCCGTCGGGCGACGGCTTCGCCAAAAGGTCCAGCAGCGCCTTCAGGCGGATCGCATCCTTGGCCTTCATGGTGCCCCGGGCAACGAAGGATTCGACCAGCGCGCCATAACCGGTCACGCCGACGGTGAGCGTGCCGGCGGGTTGCAGATCGGCGTCGAGGACCAGCGTTCCCGTCGCGTTCAGGTCGAGCGCGCCCCATTTGACGAAAAACGACCGCACGCCGAGCTTGCCGCCGTTGTCGCGCCACGCCGCGGCGGCGATGCGCGGCGGCCCGTCGGGTATCCGCCCGGCCACGTCCAGATCGCCGCGTATGCGATCGACCAATGTGCCCAGGAGCGCGTCGACCGATGGCGGCAGCGAGACGCGTTCGAGGTCGAAGGCGAGGTCGAGACCCTCGCTCCGCCCGGTACCCCGTCCGGCGCTCCGTCGTACGACGGTAAGGCCGGCGCGATGGAGTTGGAGACCGGCGAATTCGGGCGGATCGGTGATTTCGAGCAGTTTTGCGTCCACCGTAATCCGGCGCGGCAGCGTGTCGTCGGCGATTTCCAGCCCGATCAGGGTCGGCCCCGGCGAGCGCAGATTCATCCGCCGGTCGCCGCCGTCCGTGAGATCGAGGGATTGCGCGCCGACCAGGCTGAGCCGAAGCGTCTGGAAATCGAAGGGCCGGATGTCGGCGATTGCGGCTTCGCTCTTCCAGTCCCATTGCGCGCCCTCGCTGGCGCCGGCGATGGAGGGGCGCGCGACCTCGACGTGATAGTTGGTGGGAAAACCGCTGACTTCGAGGCCGGCGTGCGCCGCCTCGATCCCTTCGGCCCGGGCGGCGGCGATCCAGTTTTCCACGCCGTCGCGCACCAGCGTGGTGCCATAAAACCAGTAGGCGACATAGCCCGCCGTCAGGATCACGATAAGGATAGCTGTCCGGCGCAGCGCTTTCCAGGGCATCGCAGGTTCTTCCGAAGCGGTCGCGAAGTGTGGTTATAGAGAGTCGCGCGCCACGAAGGCAAAAACAATGGACGCGTTCGCGGGTGGCGCATTTGCCGGTTGAACGCCGCCGCCGCGCCATTACACTGGCGCCGCCGCCGAAACGCCCGTCCACGGGCGAACCGGCAATCCCTCCGCGCCCATCGCCGGCGCCGACCTCCGGGAACCGCCCGCATGGCACCAACCTCCGACTATTGGGTCTTCGCTTACGGCTCGCTGATGTGGAATCCGGGTTTCCCTTATCGCGAGGTCCATACGGCGGTGGTGCACGGCTATCACCGGGCGTTTTGCCTCTACTCGCACCACTACCGCGGCACCGAGGAGATTCCGGGACTGGTTCTCGGCCTCGACCGCGGCGGCTCGTGCACCGGCCGCGCCTATGGCATCGCGCCCGCCAAGGCGGACGAGGTCCGCGCTTATCTGCACGAGCGCGAGATGCTGCACTACGTCTACGACCCCAAGGACGTGCTGACGCGCCTTCCCGACGGGCGCAAGGTGCGCGCCCATACCTATGTCGTCGTCCGCGACAGCGGCCGCTACGCCGGAAAGCTGACCCTGGAACAGTCGGCTAGGTTTATCCTGCAGGGCGTTGGCATTAGCGGCGCGAACCTCGAATATTTGCAGAGCACGGTGCGCCATCTCGACGAACTCGGCATCGCCGACCGGCCGACGCGCGAGCTGTGGGCGTTGGTGCGCCGCCGGGCGCGCGCGGACGGCGGGTAAACAACTCGATCGGCATGGCGGCGCGACAATTTGCCGTATGGAATTGCCCGGTCAAAGGGCGTAAACAGAACGCAACAATATGCAACAGGAGCCCCGTTCCGCCGGCTCTCCCGGCCGGTTCGCCGGCTCCGCGCCAAACCAATTCCATGGGGGTAGGGTGCTCACGGCGCTCCGCCGGCCACGCCGGTCGCGGAGGCGCGTGCCGGCGGCTTTTGCCGGCGCGCCTTCTCTGGTCGGTATCGGAATCGGTATCAAATATGGTCCGGCCCTTCTCGTGGCCGGCGCACAGTGGAGGAAACCATGCTCGTCAAGGAGGTTATGACCCGTAATATCGAGTGCGTTGACGCCGGCACGCGCCTTAGCGACATCGCCGGAAAGATGCGGAAACAAGGAGTCGATTGCCTGCCGGTGGAGGAGGGCGGACGGCTGGTCGGAACGATCAGCGAGCACGACATCACCGAGCGCGCCGTGGCGCGCGGCCGCGACCCGACCAGGACGCCCGCCGCCAAGGTCATGTCGAGGGGGTTCGCCTGGTGCTTCGACGACGAAGACACCGGCGGCGCCGTGCGCATCATGGAGAGGAAGCACACGCGCCGCCTCGTGGTGCTCGACCACGATGAACATATGGTGGGAATCCTGGCGCTCGGCGATCTTGCCCTGGGCACGGCGCGCGCCTTCACCTGCGACATGATGGTCGCGGCCTACGACGACTATTACGGCTGGTCGCGGGGCGGCTGAACTCGACCGTCTATGAACTGGCGGCGAACAGCGGCCAATCGCCGGGGATGCCCTTGAGCCGGTGCTCGCCGCGTTCCTCGAACTCGAGTCCCGAGCCGGCCACGAGATCGGTGATGGTGCGCGTCACCAGCACTTCGCCGGACTTGGCCAGGCCCATGACGCGGGCGGCGACGTGGACCGCGAGTCCGCTGACGTC